>VBCS01000022.1 GCA_005888955.1 Betaproteobacteria bacterium | reverse complement strand
GAACAAGCTTTTTGATGTCGGGTGCCATCAGCGCCGCCAGCTCGTCACGGTAGCGGTAACCGTGCGCCGCGCCGGCAAAGCTGTCGGCGGTTGCCGGGTGGAAATAGATTTCTGTGAGCCCGTCCGGCAGATGGCGCAAGATGCCTGCGATTCGCTCCGCGGTCATCGCGCCAGACCACGCCAGGCCGAACACGTGGTCGGGCGTGGTCATGCCGCGTCGGCGGACCCGTCTCCGGAGAAGAGCGGTCCACGGGGCCGCGAGCCACTTACGCCGGTACCGCGCGCGGGACTCGATGCGGGCCAACATATCCAGGGGTTCCCGAGGCACGCGTACCGCGTTCAAGCCGTAGCGTTTGCCGATGTCGAGCATCTGGGCGCAGACGGTCGGGTGCAAATGAAAGTGATGGTGGGCATTAACGTGGTCCAGCGGCAGGCCGGTCGCTCGATAGGCGCGGAACTGGGCCTCGATTTCCGCTGCGAGTTGCCTGCGCACGCGCGGCCTGAGGAAGATGGCGACGCCCGTCATCGCCAGGTCGCTGCGTAACCGCGCTTGCGCGTCGACCAGATCCGGAATGCGTTCCGGCGGCAACACCGGCGGGCCATCGACGAGCACGAGGTGCAGACCGACGCGAAGCGACGGCAGACGGCGCGCGCGAGCGACCGCATCGCCAACCGCCGCGCCGCCCACCATCAAGCTTGCCGTCGTGAGGATGCCGTTCGTGTGCGCGAGCTCGACGCCTTCGTTGACCTCCGGTGCCAGGCCGAAATCATCGGCCGTGACGATCAGACCCTTTGGATTTCTCAGTGCGCCGTCTCCCGGCGCTCGCGCAGGAAGTGAAAGAACTCGATGCCCTCACGCAGTCGACGCTTCATCATTTCCGGGCTCTTCACCATCTCGCCGACGATCGATGCGATCTTGCCGCTGCGGAAATAGAAACGCTTGTAGAACGTCTCCACCGCATCGAAGATTTCGGTGTGACTCAGATGCGGATAGTGGAGCGGAGCGATCTGCATGCCATGCGCGTCGACCAACTCGGCGTTGGCGCTGTCGAGCCAACCGTTGTCAAGCGCCTGGCGGTGGAGATACGTGCCCGGATAGGGCGCCGCGAGCGACACCTGGATCGTGTGCGGATTGATCTCTGTGGCGAAGCGTATCGTCTCCTCGATCGTCTCCCGGGTCTCGCCGGGAAGCCCGAGAATGAACGTCCCGTGGATAGTGATACCCAGCTCGTGACAGTCCTTGGTGAAGCGGCGGGCGAACTCGATCCGCATGCCCTTCTTGATGTTGTAGAGGATCTGCTGGTTTCCCGTTTCGTAGCCGACGAGCAACAGGCGCAGGCCGTTGTTGCGCAGCACCTTGAGCGTCTCGCGCGGGACGTTTGCCTTGGCGTTGCACGACCAGGTGACGCCGAGCTTGCCGAGCTCCTTCGCGATCGCCTCGGCGCGGGGTAGGTTGTCCGTGAACGTGTCGTCGTCGAAAAAGAATTCCTTCACCCGCGGGAAAGCTTTCTGCGCCCAGGCGATCTCCTCGACGACGTGCCCGACGCTGCGCGTGCGATAGCGATGTCCGCCGACCGTCTGCGGCCACAGGCAGAACGTGCATCGCGATTTGCAGCCGCGTCCGGTGTAGAGCGAGAGGTAGGGATGCTTGAGATAGCCGATGAAGTAATTCTCGATCTTGAGGTCGCGTTTGTACACGGGCGTAACGAAAGGCAAGGCGTCCATGTTTTCCAGGATCGGACGCGCCTCGTTGTGCACGATGCGGCCCGCGGCGTTGCGGTAGGACAGGCCCGTGATCCGGTCCCACTCGCGCCCCTCGGCCACTTCCTTGATCGTGAAGTCGAACTCGTTGCCGGCGACGAAATCGACCGCTTTCGATGCGGAGAGGCTTCCTGCCGGATCGACGGCGACCTTGGCGCCGATGAAGCCGGCCTTCAGATCGGGGTTGACCGACTTCATGGCCTCGATCGCCTTGATGTCCGACGCGAAGGAGGGAGCGGACGTGTGCAGCACGACCAGATCGAAGTCGCGCGCCGTGCGCGCGACTTCGGCGAGCTTGAGGCCGTGCGGGGGCGCGTCGACAAGCTTGCTGCCCTCGACCAGCGCCGCCGGCTGGGCGAGCCAGGTCGGGTACCAGAACGAGCGGATCTCGCGCCGCGCCTGATAGCGCGACCCGGCACCGCCGTCGAACCCGTCGAACGACGGCGCTTGCAGGAAAAGCGTACGCATCATGCTTTCGGCTCCACGACGGACACCAGAGTGCCATCCGCGCGAACTCTGTAGCGCTGGCCGCGCCAGCTGACGACGTCGACAAAGAAGCTGGCGACGTACACTACGAATGCCAGCAGATCGCGCGCGGGACCAAGCCACCAGCGGCTCGTGCTCACGTGCAGAGTATGATCAACTTGCAGCTGCAGGACAAGACGGCAGGCGATCGCGGCGACAATGCTGCCTCCGCCGAGCGCCCCGAGGCCGTTTAACGACGCGCCAAGCAAGGCGAAGGGCAGCGGATGCGTAATAACCATGCCAGCGTAGCCCGCCGGGCTCACCGCGCGCAGCGTCCGCGCCCAACGCAACTCGTGGCTCCAAAGCTCCATGAAGCTTCGTTCCGGGCATGCGTGCTCGACGATCCAGCGCGGAATTGCGACGCGCATTCCGATCCCGCGGACGGCTTCGCCGATCGCGTTGTCGTCCGCGAGGTACTCGAGAAACGCGTCGAAGCCACCGATTCGCTCCAGCGTTTCGCGGCGCATCGCGATCGTCGAACCGAAGCACGGCCGTGCCAAGCCCAGCGCAAGGCCAACCAGCACATTGGGCAGGAAGTCGTAATCGATCGCCATGCTGGCAAGCCGCGCCCAGAGGCTGGGCACGGGCGTGCCGCGATACAGGCAGGTGACCAGCCCGACGCCAGGCTGTGCGAGTGTCGCGACTGTCCTCGCGAGATAATTGCGTTCGACCGAAACGTCGCTGTCCGACAGCACCACGACGTCGTGGCGGATACGGCCCTGCAATCCGATCAGCGTGGCAACCTTGGGGTTCGGTCCAGCCGGACGCGTCGACACCAGCAGTTGCAGATCCGCGCCGGGTCGTTCGGCGATCAGGCGGTCGACAACCGCAACAGCCGGATCGTTCGCGTCCTGCACCCCGAACAGGATTTGCACCGGGCCGGGATAATCCTGATCGCAAAACGATGCCAATTTGTCGTGCAGGCCGAGTTCGGCGCCGTGCAGCGGCTTGAGGATGGTGACGCTCGGGAACGCGGTGGCCTCGCTCGCGTCTTCGCCTGTGAATCGGCGCATCGCCACGGCCGCGATCAGGGCATAGACGCAACCCGTGGCCGCCAAGACGAGAAAGCCGGCTACGAGCCAGGGTGTGATTGCGTCAAGCATGAGCGTTCAGCATCGGGTCTTTCGCAGGTGACCAGCGTGCACTAACCTATGCGCCTCTACGACAGTAGTTGCAAAACAACGCGCGAACATTCCGTCATTCTCGGCGCGTTTTTCCCCTCTCGCGCAATGGCGGATGATGCATAACGCCCTTCGACATACCAAGCCGTGCTGCCCGCAGGCAAGAATTGCGCGGAGTCGGGACAGTCTTGCAGCGCTGGCACTTTGCTGTGTGCTTTCAGGCTGTGCCAGCCTGCACGGGGGCGAGCGAGGCGAGCCCGACGATCCTCTGGAGCCGCTCAACCGCGCCGTGTTCGACGCCAACACGGCGCTGGACGACGCGATCATACGGCCGCTCGCCGAGGCGTACCGCACAATCGTTCCTCCATTCGTTCGCGATCGCATCCGGTCGGCGATCGATAATCTCGCGGAGCCACGGATTTTCGTCAATGACCTGCTGCAGCGGCGCCCTGATGCCGCAGGTATTACCTTCGCGCGCTTCTTTCTCAACACGACTGCGGGGCTGGGCGGCATGTTCGATCTCGCCGCGGGGCAGGGTTTGGCGAAGCAGTCGGGCGATTTCGGCCAGACGCTCTATACCTGGGGCATCACCGACGGGCCGTACGTCGTGTTGCTGTTTTTCGGGCCGTCGAACTTTCGCGACGCATTGGGCCTGGGTGTTGATTTGGCCACCACGCCGCCCGCGCTCGTGGTCACGGGTCACGCAGGCACCGTGACCGGCCTCGCGGTCGGCACGGTCGACGGCATCGACCTGCGCGCGCGGAACATCGAGACGCTCGACGAGATCAAGGCCAGTGCGCTGGACTTCTACGCGCACCTCAAGAGCATCACCAGGCAGCGGCGCGAAGCGCAACTGCGCGAGGCGAGCCGCGTCAACCAGGAGCCGCAGGAGCTGATCGACCCGGGTACGCCGTCCAACGGTTCGACGGAAGAGCGCCCGCGCTGAGCACGGGTCACGAGATTCGCGGCGCGTTGCAAGAACAAACGGCGCGTCAGCGGCGGACCGATTCGGCTTCCGGCGCCGGAGCACGCATCAGCTTCTCGGTCTTTTGGCGGAGACTCTCGATGAGCGTGCTCGATCCGCCGGACTTGAGGATCGCGGCAAACTCGGACCGCCTCGTCGCAAGCTCGCTGATCGTGCCGGTGAGATAGACGTCGACAACCTTCCAGGTCCCGCCCGAATCGCGCATCAGATAATTGAGTGTGATCGCCTCGCCGTTCGACTGGAGCAGCTTCGTGTGCACGATCCGCCCGGTAGCGCGCGCTTCGCTGACAGCATCCACTTCGAAGCGTTCTCCGGAGTAACCGTCGAAACGGCTGGCGTAGGTCGCAATCGTCATACGGGTGAAGCCGTCGATGAGTGCAGTCTGCTGTTCGGACGGGATCGAATTCCAGTCGGATCCAACCGCGATGCGAGTCATCGCCGGGAGATCGAAGGTTGCCCGAATCGGCGGGCCGAGGTTCTCATAGCGGCCGCGGAGACCCAGCTCCCGCGCCTGCTTCATCACCGCCACCAGCGAGTCGTAGAATGCACGA
>VBCS01000169.1 GCA_005888955.1 Betaproteobacteria bacterium | reverse complement strand
ATATCCAGGCCGGTGGCAAGCTGCGGGCGGAACAGCAAGGCGCGCAACAGCCGCCGATCGTTGGAAGTGACCGGCAAGCGTGGCGTTCGCGCTGGCGCCTCCGGCGCGCTTCGCGGCGCGCTCGCCGGGAGCAACGCGGCGAGCTCGATCTCCGGCAGCCCGGCAATCTCCGCAATCCGGCGCCGCAAGAGCGCCGACAAGATCGGCGCATGGAGCTGTGCCAGCAACGGCTTGGCGGCGTTGACCAGCGCGGCCCGATCCTCCGCTGAAGTCGGCGGATGGCGCATCGCCAGCTCGGAGAGCAGGAAATCGGACAGAGGCACGGCCTCACCGACGAGTCCTTCGAACGCAGCGCTACCGCGGCGTCGGATATAGTCATCCGGATCTGCGCCGTCGGGCAGGAAGAGGAATTTCGCATTCTTGCCATCGGCGAGCCAGGCGAGCGCATTCTCCAGCGCGCGCCAGGCGGCGCGGCGGCCCGCCTCGTCGCCGTCGAAACAGAACACGACCGTATCGGTGAGGCGAAAGAGTTTTTGCACATGCGCGGCCGTCGTCGCCGTGCCCAGTGTCGCGACCGCGTATTCGACGCCATGCTGGGCGAGGGCGACGACGTCCATGTAGCCCTCGACGACGACCACCTTGCCCGCTGCACGGATCGCCTGCCGTGCCTGGAATAAACCGTAGAGCTCGCGACCCTTGGAGAACAATGGCGTTTCGGGCGAATTGAGATACTTGGGCTCACCCTTGTCCACCACGCGGCCGCCGAATCCCACGACCCGCCCGCTCGCATCGTGAATCGGGAACATGATGCGGTCCCGGAAGCGGTCGTAGCGCTTGCCCGCATCGCCCGCGACGACGAGTCCCGCGGTCTCCAATGCCTTGTCCTGATAGTCGGGAAAAACGCGCGCCAATGGCTGCCATTCATCGGGCGCGTAACCGATGCCGAAACGAACCGCGATCGGACCCGTCAGACCACGATCCTTGAGGTAATCGATCGCGCGAGGAGCTTCCTTGAGCGCCGTGCGATAGAACTTCGCGGCATGCAGAAGTAATCCCGTGAGGTCTTGCCCCTGCACGCGCCGCGCATCCTCGGCGGGGGTAACCGACCGCGGTACCTCGAGTCCCGCGTCCCGCGCCAGCTCCTCGACGGCGTCGGGGAAGGACTTGCCGCCGTACTCCATCAAAAAGCCGATCGCGGTGCCATGCGCTCCGCAGCCAAAGCAGTGGTAGAACTGCTTGGACGGGCTTACCGTAAAGGATGGGGTCTTTTCGCTATGGAACGGGCAGCAGGCCGTGTAGTTAGCGCCCGCCTTCTTGAGCGGGACGTATCGATCGAGGACGTCGACGATGTCGACCCTGGCGAGCAGCGTCTGAATAAAATCGTTGGGAATCATGGGCTTGAAGGCTGCGGACCACGAACCCTGACAAACGTGGTCGCGGGGCCCATTTCTCCATTATAGGCGAGGTTCCAGCCGCCGCGAGGAAGCCTTGCCGCGTTTGCTTTAGCCCGCGAGCTTGGCCTTGACCCGGTCGGCCACGAGGGCCATGTCGGCGCGGCCGGCAAGCCGGGGCCGCAGGGCCGCCATGACCTTGCCCATGGCGGCGGGGCCCGAGACACCTGCGTCGGCGATCGCCTCCGCGATCAGCGCTTCGACCTCGGTCGCGGAGAGCGGCTGCGGGAGATAGGCCCGAAGAAGTTCGATCTCGGCCCGCTCGGCGGCGGAGAGCTCGGGTCTGCCGCCCGCATCGAAGTGGGCGATCGACTCACGGCGCTGCTTGATCATCTTGTCGATGATGCCGACGACATCGGCGTCGGACACCTCGATCCGCTC
>VBCS01000021.1 GCA_005888955.1 Betaproteobacteria bacterium | reverse complement strand
GGCAGCGACGCTACGTCCCGGTACCCATCAAGTTCGCAGTCGCAGTCGCGACAAGCACGACGTGGCTTGCGCTCACCACCTGGATCGCGTGGGCCTGGATGCAGGATCTGGCTGCGATGGCAGGATTGCCGGTCGCAATTGGGATTGTCGCGGGCATTGCGTTGATCCCAGGGTTCATGAGTGCCTTCCTGGCGGCGAGTCTGCTGCTGGACAGGCGCCCCGTACGCCGGCGCCTCGTCGGATACCCGTCGCTCAGCATTCTCATCGCCGCTTACAATGAAGAGGCGTCGATCGCCGAGACATTGCAGTCTCTTGCGTTGCAAGGTTACCCGGGCCAGTTCGAGGTAATCGTGATCGACGACGGCTCGAAGGATGACACCGCGGGA
Source organism: Betaproteobacteria bacterium (assembly GCA_005888955.1). GTDB lineage: Bacteria > Pseudomonadota > Gammaproteobacteria > Burkholderiales > Casimicrobiaceae > PALSA-1003. Next base: position 1,657 of record VBCS01000021.1, on the reverse strand, counting down.
ATCGTCGCCGCCACTCCGTATCTTTGGCTGCGTCTACTGCGACAGCCGCGCAACATGGGCAAGGCTGCCGCACTGAACCGCGGCCTTGCCGAAGCCAGGCATCATCTCATCGTTTCGCTCGACGCCGATTCGTACCTATATCGCGATGCTCTTCGCAATCTGGTCGAGCGTTACATGTGCGACCCGCCGAACACACTCGCTGTGGCTGGCACGATGCTGGTCAGGAATTCACGCAATAATTGGGTGACCAAGGTCCAGGAATGGGACTATTTTCATGGCATCGCGGCCATCAAGCGTGTTCAATCCTTGTTCCAGGGCACTCTGGTCGCACAGGGCGCGTTCTCCATTTATGATCGCAAGATGCTGAAGGAGATCGGAGGCTGGGTCGATTGTGTCGGCGAAGACATTGTCTTGACGTGGGCGATTCTCAACCGAGGATGGCGCATCGGCCACGCCGAGGACGCCTGCTGCTTCACCAAAGCGCCTGATACGTTGCGGCAGTTCATTCGTCAACGGCAACGTTGGGCGCGGGGCATGATGGAGGCCTTCCGGCGTTTTCCCGGCATTCTATTCAAGCCGCGCATGTCGACGCTATTCGTCTGGTGGAACCTGCTCTTTCCATGGCTCGACCTCGCGTATACGGTGTTCTTCATTCCTGGTATTGTTCTCGCCGCGTTCGGGGTTTACTGGATCGCTGGACCGCTCACTCTGGCGTTGTTGCCCATGGCGCTGTTAATGAACTTCCTCATGTTCCGCGTCAGCTCCCGAATGTTTGCAGCGCTAGGACTGCGCGTGCGGCGAAACGTCTCCGGGTTTCTCGTCTATGCGTTTTTCTACAGCTTGATCCTGCAGCCCGCATGCGTCGTAGGATACTTCTCCGAACTATTGGGTCTGCGCAAGACTTGGGGCACCAAGTAATGCGTGCCGCGGCGGCGGCGCTGCTGGCGCTGTTGTTGGCGAACACGGCGCCGGCGCAAACCCATGCCGCGCTCGGTCAGGCGCTTGCCACCGACGACACTGACGGCTTTCACTCCTGGCTGATACGCGGCGGGGCGTTGTTCGAGCACGCGTCCTATCTCGATTACAAGGGTGTCGCAGTCCAAACGACGCACTACTCGCAGTCGGGGTGGAGCCGCGATGCGCCGGGTATCGTGGGCTTGTGGCGCGATCAGCGCCGCGATACGCTGGCTGGCGTTAACGCCGAAGCCGGAGTCGTTCAAGTCGCCGGCCACACGCGTCCCATCGGCGACGCCACGTGGAGTCTGCGTCCCGCGCCGGGAACCGGCGTTGAGCTCATCGCCGCCGGCGGGCTCGTCGACACGCGGACTGCACTCGACCGCGGAATCGCGTACACCCTGTGGGGAGCCAGCGTCGAACAAGCCCTGGGCGATCGTTTCACGGCCATCGGGTTCGTCGGCGCGCAACCGTTCACCGATGGTAACGATCGCATTCACTTGCGCGCACGGTTCGTTTGGGACGCGCTGCCAGAATACGGAGTCACTGCGCAACTGCGTTGGCGACAATACGAGAGCCGAAAATCCGATGTGGGCGGCGCGTATTTCAATCCGGACCGCTACCGCCAATGGCTGGCGGGCGTTGCCATCCGGCAGCGACATTACGGGTGGGTATGGAGCGGTTCCTTCTTCGGCGGCGAGCA
>VBCS01000171.1 GCA_005888955.1 Betaproteobacteria bacterium | reverse complement strand
GCATCGCCCAGCAGCCGCTCGTACGGAGATTTTTCGCCGGCGGGGGAATGACGGGCGACCAGCTCCACGGCGTCGCCGACCATTTCCTCACCCGGTCGCTTGACCCTCGCCCCTGCGGAAATCACGACCTCGGGGCTCAGACGAAAACGAAAGTAGTTCGATTGCACCGGGCTGATTTCGTCGAAGATCGCCACGGGCGGGCATTTCAGATCGACGATGACCTCGGTGGTGGTGATCGGCAGACATTTGCCGGTGCGGATATAGAACGGCACACCGGCCCAGCGCCAGGTGTCGATATGCAGGCAGAGCGCGGCGAAGGTCTCGACCTGCGAATCCGGCGCCACGCCGGGTTCATCGCGATAGCCGCGAAACTGGCCGCGTACCACCTGCCCGGGATCGAGCGGTCTCATGGCGCGGAACAAGCGCAGCTTCTCGGCCCGCATTGCATCCGGATCGCGACCGACCGGCGCGTCCATCGCCAGCAGCGCCGTCACCTGCAGCAGATGGTTCTGCACCACGTCGCGGATGGCGCCGACCTCCTCGTAAAAGCTGCCGCGGCCCTCCACGCCGAAATTCTCCGCCATCGTGATCTGGACACTATCGACGAAATTGCGATTCCAGACCGGCTCGAGGAACGCGTTCGCAAAGCGGAAATAAAGCAGGTTCTGCACCGCCTCCTTGCCCAGATAATGGTCGATCCGGAACACCGCTGACTCTGGGAACACTTCGTGCAGCGTTCGGTCGAGCGCCTGCGCCGAGGCAAGGTCCCGTCCGAAGGGCTTTTCGACGATGACCCGCGCGTCTTTGGCGCACCCCGCCTTCGCCAGACCCTGCACCACCGTTGCGAACATGCTCGGAGGAATGGCCAGATAATGCAGCGGGCGCGTCGCCCCGCCCAGCGCCTGCCGCAGGCGTTCGTAGGTGGCGGGATCCTGATAATCACCGCCGACGTACTTCAGCCGCGCCGACAGTTTCGCAAACGCGTCGGCATCGACGCCGCCATTGTGCTCGAGGCTGTCGTGCGCCCGCTCGCGCAGCTTGTCCAGCGTCCAGCCGGAGCGAGCCATGCCGATGATCGGCATATCCAGGTGGCCCGCGCGGATCAGCGCCTGCAGCGCAGGGAAAATCTGCTTGTAGGCCAGGTCGCCGGTCGCGCCGAAGAAAACGAAGGCATCCGAGCTTTCAGGCAGTGCCATCCATTCACCGTTTTTCTCAGCCGCGGCGGCGCGACGCCGCCTTAGCTAACGCAGCAAGACTCTAGAGTCGGATGTTGAGCCTAACAGGATAGTTCCGCGAAGTCAGTGCCATGGCTCCCGTGAAGTTCTCCTTCAACGCGATCGGTTCCAGCGCGGTCGTGTTCAGTCTTTTCGAACGCTTGCCCGATGTTTGGCGACGGGTGCGACGCCCGCTGCGGTGCCCGACGGCCTGCGCCTCGCTTTGGCAGGTCTTGCACGCGGCGCATAAAAAGCCTACCCCAAGCCCATTCATTACAATCGGCTCCCTAAAGGCCGGCACTTCGCGGCTTGGGAGCTGCGAACCGGTATCGACATCTATGAGCTAAGCCCGACGCGCATCCAGCACAACGAACGCCTCATGCTTCCCGGCGCTTCGCTTGGCCGTCTGCACGCGAAGACGGCGGTGATCAATCAGGCGATGGTTTACATCGGGTCGGTGAATCTCGATCCGAGATCCGAGAGCACGAACACCGAGCTCGGACTCTTCGCCAGGTGTCCGGAACTTGCGAAGGAAGTTATCCGTGTCATCAACATCAGCAAGCTGCAGAGCTCATACCGACTGCGATTCGCCCCTGATGGCCAGACCCTGGAATGGCTGGCGATCGACGATCAGGGAGAAGTAGTGCTTGCCCAGGAGCCCGAGGTCACGCCGCTCATGCGCCTTCAGAACATGTTCCTCGCGCCTTTCGTACCTGAACAACTGCTGTAGCTCATCCGGCTAACACAATGGACGAAGCCGTGCATCTAGTCACGCCATGCGGCGCCGCGTTGCTAGCTCTAAGGATTGACGATCAGCGCGGGTGGGACAGCCAGCCGCCGCATGCAGTCGGAAAGCTTGCCGCAGTTCTCAACGAGTGATCGAACCATCCGTGTTGCTGCGGTACTGTAACGCCGGACCGAAACCGCTCCAAACGCTCTTGCCATCCAGTTCAACAGCATGGCCGGGATGCGTTGTCTGCAAGTCGGCGAGAAAGGCTGCCTTGTCAGGATACCGAGGCCTCAAGCTCGAAGGTCCTTCGGATCCCGGCGCCGGCAACTTTCCGAGTACCGCTCGTGCCTCGATACCCATCTCCTGGGTCGGTGCTTCGGTTGTTGCAGCCGGCGGCGCGTGAGGTGCCGTACGATTCGAACAAGCACCGCACATCAGCAGCGTCGCGAAAACGCAGTAGTAAATGCGAGTCATGATTTTTACCTCATCGATACCCGCGATGCTCAAACACCAGAAGCCTTACGTAGGCGTCGTCGTCACCACGTCCGCGGAAGTGGCGCGATCTTGATTCAGGTCGATGACCGCTGCAATATCGGATACAGATGGCAGGCTACCCAGTGCTCGGGCTCGACCTCGGTCAAGACCGGATCCACTTGCCGACAGATATCCATGGCCATGGGGCAGCGCGACTCGAATCGGCAGCCAGGCGGCGGTTCCAGAGGGTTCGGGACGTCGCCGATGTACGCGGGAGGGCGCGCGGGAGCGTCCGGATCGGCCACTGGGGCAGACGCGAGCAAAGCCTGCGTGTAAGGATGCAACGGGCGGGCGTAGAGCTCGTCGCTTATTGCCAATTCCACGATGCGGCCCAGATACATCACGGCCACCCTGCTGCTGAAGTGCTCCACGACCGCCAGATTGTGGGCGATGAAAAGATATGTCAGCCCGAGCGAAGCGCGGAGGTCGGCCAACAGGTTCAGTATCTGAGCCTGGATAGAGACGTCCAGAGAGGAAACGGGCTCGTCGGCGATGATGAAATCCGGGTGCAGCGCCAAGGCGCGGGCGATGGCCACTCGCTGGGCTTGTCCGCCCGAGATCTGGTGAGGGAAGCGCTGCGCGTGGTCGGGGTGGAGTCCCACTAAGCCGAGGAGTTCCTCGACCCGGGATTGCCGTTCGTCCATCGTTCCGACGGCGTGAATGTCCATCGGATCCCGGATGGCCTGGCCGATGGAGACCCGAGGATCGAGGGAGCCGTGCGGGTGCTGAAAGATGACTTGCATCCGCCGGCGGAGCCGTCGCAGTTCGCCGGCGGCCAGGGCGGTCAGGTCCTGACCGTCGAAGAGAACGCGTCCCGAGGTACGCTTCTGAAGCTGCAGGATGGTGCGGGCCAGGGTGGATTTTCCGCAGCCGCTCTCCCCGACCAGCGCGAGGATCTCGTTGCGGCGAACGACGAAGCTGACATTGTCCACGGCGTGCAGGACCGCACGGCGGCCGGTGGGCCCGCGCACCTGGAAGTAGGTGCAGAGCTCCTCGACCACGACCAAGTCCGTCACCGTGCCTCCAAGGGGAAATGGCACCGGACATAGCGCCCGTCGCCCGAGGATACGAGGACCGGCTCCTCGGTGCGGCAACGCTCCTCCGCGCGCGGGCAGCGAGGCGCAAAGCGGCAGCCCACGGGGAGCGCTCGAAGATCGGGCGGCTGCCCGGGGATCTGCTCCAGCCGCGCGCGCTTGTGCCCCAGCCGCGGCATGGAGTCAAGGAGGCCCCGTGTGTAAGGGTGCCGAGGCGCTCGGAACAGTTCGCGCGTGGGGCTCGCCTCGACCACCTGCCCTGCGTACATCACCACGATCCGGTCGCAGAGCTGCGCCGTGATGGCCAGATCGTGGGTGATAAGGATAACGGCAGTATGTAGTTTCTCCCGGATCGCTCGGAGAAGGTCGAGGATTTGCGCCTGCACGCTCACGTCCAACGCCGTGGTCGGTTCGTCCGCAATCAGCAAGGACGGCCGACCGGCGAGTCCCATGCCGATCATGACACGCTGGGCCATACCACCGCTGAATTGGTGGGGGTAGGCATTTAACTGTGCTCTCGGATTTGGAATACGCACCTGTTCCAGGACTGCCGCGGCGGCGGTCCGCACGTCGCCCGTGCGAAGTTGCGGATGCGACTGGAACACCTCGGCAATCTGGTCGCCCACCGTGAAGACAGGGTCGAGAGCCGTCATGGGGTTCTGGAAAATCATCGCCATTTCGCCGCCCCTGAGCAGCCGCATCTCATGTTCGGACAGGGCCATGAGGTTCCTACCCTTGAATACGATGCGCCCGGAGAACCGGCCCGGTGGGCGCACCAGCCGCATTAGCGCCAGCGTGGTGACGGATTTCCCGCAACCACTCTCGCCGACGAGGCCCACAATCTCGCTCGGCCACACGCGGAACGACACGCCGTCGGCGGCGCGCACCGACCCCTTCGGCGTCGGGAACTCGACGCGAAGATCCTCGACTTCCAGCAGCGGCGGCTCGCGCATCTTCAGATCTTCAACCGGGGATCGAGCACATCGCGCAGCCAGTCGCCCAGGACGTTGATGCTCAGAATCGTTGCGGTGATCGCCAGGCCCGGAAACGTGACCACCCACCATGCCCCTCCTAACTGGTACGTCCGCCCATCCGCCAGCATGTAGCCCCAGCTGACCGTGGGCGGCTGAATCCCCAGGCCCAGGAACGACAGCGAGGACTCGAGCGTGATGATCCCCGCCAACTCCAACGACGCCACCACGATCACCGCACTCAACAGATTGGGGAGGATGTGCTGCAGGACGATGCGCCAGTCGCGGGCGCCCAGCGCGCGGTAGGCCTGGATGAACTCCTGCTCGCGCAGCGAGAGGGCCTGCCCGCGGGCCAGCCGAGCATAGACGACCCAACCGTTTACTGCCAGGACCAGCACTACGTTGAGGTTGCTGGGGCCGATCACCGCGATGATGGCGATGGCGAGTAGCACGTAGGGAATGGCGAGCTGCACGTCCGCGAGGCGCATGATCCAGTCGTCCAGCCATCCGCGGTAATACCCAGCTAGCAGCCCGATCGCCACACCGATGAACCCCGAGATGATCAGCGCGCTTAAGCCCACGATGAGCGAGATGCGGGCGCCGTGGATCACGCGCGAAAGAAGGTCGCGACCCAGCTGGTCGGTCCCCAGCGGGTGGGCGGAATCCCCGCGCGCCATCCAGGTCGGCGGCAGCAGCCGCATCGTGATCTCCTGCTGGTTGGGGGGGTGCGGGGCGAGGGTCGCGGGAATCAGCGCGCAGACGACGATCGCGGCCAGCATCAGGAAGGCGATGAGCACCAGGAGATCGCCGCTCCGAAATCGTGACAGCCGTCGACCGGTGAGCTCGCGCACTAGAGCTGCTTGGGACGAGGCGATGGGCGCGCTCATGAAAAACGGATCCTCGGGTCCAGCCAGCCGTACAGCAGGTCCACGAGAAAGTTGAGCGCGATGAACATGCCGGACGCGAGAACCACGGCAGCCTGCACCACCGGGAAGTCGCGCTCGTGAATCGCCGTCACGGTGAACAGGCCGACGCCCGGCCATCCAAAAATGGTTTCGGTGATCACGGCGCCACCCAGCATGTACCCGAACTGCAGCGCCACGATCGTGATCACCGGTAGTGCCGCATTCTTGAGCGCGTGCTTGCCCACGACCAGCGCTTCCCGCAAGCCGCGAGCGCGTGCGGCCAGAATGTAATCTCGGTTCAGCACGTCGAGCAGACTGGAGCGGACCAGGCGCGCGATCCGTGCCATCGGATATAGCGCGAGCGTGGCGGCGGGCAGGAAGAGGTATTTGATTCCCCCCGCGCCTCCGGCGGGAAACCAGCGGAGCTCGACTGCGAACACGGCGATCATCAACAGGCCCACCCAGAAAATCGGCATCGACTGGCCCACCATGCTAAGCAGCATGAGCGTGCGGTCTGTGAGCGAGCCGCGAAACATCGCTGAGACGATGCCGACGGGAATGGAAACCACAAGTGCCAGCGTCATTGCGAGCAGCGCGAGCTGCACGGTGAAGCCAACACGGCGTGAAACGAGGAGCAGCGCAGGCTCGCCGGAGCGCAGCGAGTTGCCCAGATCGCCCTGGACTGCGGCGCTTAGAAAGTGGAGATACTGGATCGGCAGCGGCCGGTCAAAGCCCAGCGCGTGCCGCAGCTGCTCGACGTCGGTCTGCCCGGCGGGGGTTCCCGCCAGCAGGATTGCAACAGGGTCTCCGGTCAAGTACAGCAGGCCCCAGACGATCGTGCTCACCGCCCAGAACGTGAGGACGGCGAGCACTAGGCGGCGGCGAACGTACCGCCACATTCACAGGACCCTAATCGGGCCGTGATTCGCGAGCGCGCGACGCTCACCCGGCCATGGTCGCGTACTGCAATTCCATCCGTTCGAACGGGCTCGGAGTCCACTGTAGCTTCTTGTTCGCGCCGTAGATATGCTCCTCGTCGTACATGAACAGCCACGCGCAATACTCGTCGACAACGTACTTCTCGAATTCCTGCGCGATCGGGACGCGCTTGCCCGGATCGACTTCGGTTCGCAGCCGATCGAGGAGCTCATCCATCTTTGCGTTGTTGGTGTAGTGGTATAGCCCCTTGCTCCAGAAATGGACCTGCCACTCGTACGAGGGGTCGAGCCATAGCGGGCCGACCGACCACATGTTCATGCCGGTAGCTTTCTGCGTCGTGTACAGCGACGACGCTGTGTTGAACTCCACACCCCTGTCCTTGAACCGGATGCCGGCTTTCCCCGCCATGTCGATGATCGCCGCGGCCACGTCCTTGTCGTTCAGCCAGCGGCCGACGGGATGGTTGTAGTCGAGATCGATCCCGTTGGGGTAGCCAGCCTGCACCAGCAGTTTCTTGGCGAGCTCCGGGTCGTACTTGTAGCCGGTGATTTTGTCGGGCGCGTACCCGATGTAGCCCGGCTTATTGATCCCCTTCACCACATATGCGTGCCCGCCGAGGATGTTCTTCACGATCGCGTCGACGTCCACAGCATGGTTGATCGCTTTGCGCACCAGCGGGTTGTCGGTCGGCGCGACGTTGGCGTTGAAGAAGCAGAACACGCGACGAAATCCGCGGGCGGTCCGGATGTCGGCGGTCCGCTTTACGCGGTCGACCAGCTCCGGCGGCAGCGCGGTGATGAGATCGGCTTCGCCGGTATCGAGCAGCGCGACACGGGTCGCGCTCTCGGGCTGCGCCCGGAACGTGATCGCCTGGATCTGCGGCTTGGCGCCCCAGTAGGCAGGATTGGCCTCGAGCTTGATGTGCACGCCCTCCTGCCAGTCGACGAACCGGTAGGGGCCACTGCCGATCGGTTTGCGGCCGAAGCCAGTCTTGCCGCCGGATTCCGCGTAGTACTTGGGGGGGAAGAAGAAGAAAAAAGCGGTGGAGGCCGGCGTCGCCGCGTAGGGACCGTCGGTCACGATGTCGAAGGTGAGCGGATCGACCGCCACCACCTCCTTGACGTGGTTCATGTAGCTCGAGGCCATCCCCTTGTTGCCCTTGAGGGTCTCCATGCTGAACTTCGCGACTTCCGAATTGATTTCCTCGCCGTTGGTGAATTTGAGGCCTGGCCGGAGGTGGAAGCGCCAGCGGTCGGGCGCCCGGCTCTCCCACTTGTCGCACAGGCGCGGCTCGAGCTTCATGACTTTGTCGCGCACGTCGTACCGGTACTGCGCCGGACTCTCGAAGACGTGCGCGTAGACGTTGCCGGCGTTGACGTTCGTGTCCATCGTCGGGTCGAGCGACTGCGGCCAGGCGGTCTGGACCACCGTCAGGGGCCGCCCGGGGCTCGTCGGCGTCTGCGCCATGCCGCGGCCCGCCACCAGTGCGCTGCCCGCACCCGCGGCAGCCAAACGCAGGAACTCACGGCGACTTGTCTTGTGGCGGTTCATATGCTCTCCCTTCGCGTGGGTCCGCGATTTGTTGCGCAATTGGGAAATGGTTGAGTATGACGGCAGACAAGTCAGTCTATTGACGTGAAGCGACCCTTGTCAACGATCCGTCCTTTCGCGGGCGAACGGCTACAACTCGATCAAGCCGCCATCGCCTCGGGGATCGGAGGCACCGCCGGCCTTGCGCGTCCGCGGATCCACGGCGACGAGGCAGACTCGCCCCCCGTAAGCATCCTCGCGGACCGTATAGCCACGCTGTTCAAGCTCCTCGCGCGTATCGAGTGGAAAGAACGAATCCACGCGAAGCTCGCGCGGATCATGCTCGCAGTGAATGCGTGGACTCGCGACCGCGGCCGCCGGCGAGAGACCGAAGTCGAGCACGCTCGTCAGAACGTGGGCCATCGAGCTCGTCTTCCGCCCACCATGCGGCGAGCCGAGGACAAGGCGCACCGCATCCCCATCGAACACGATGGCGGGGCCGCCGCCGGAGACGGGGCGCTTGCGCGGCGCGATCGAATTCGGCTGTCCGGGTCGGAGATCGAACATGCACATGCCGTTGTTGTGTATGAAACCCAATCCCGGCGTCACGACGCCCGAGCCAAAGCAGACCGTGTGCGTCATGCTCACGGCGGAGCCTTCGTCGTCATACGTCGTGACGTGTGTCGTTCCGGCGAGTCCCGAGCGCGGCTGCGCCGAGTACCGCGCAACTTCGCCGATGCGGCCGGCCAGCTCGCTCGCGTGGGTCTTGGAGATGAGCTCCGCGAAAAGGGCGGGGCCGCCACCGGGCTCGGCAAAACGTATGCGGTCCGCAAAAACCAGGAACAGCGCCCGCGCGAGGAGATCGTAGTAGGCGGCGCTTTCCTGTCCGAGTGTGCGGAGGTCATGGCACTCGAGCACGTTCAGGAGTTCGAGCAGCAGCGCGCCGATCGCCGGTGGCGGGTCTGTGCTGATCGTGAGCCCGCGGTAGCTGCCGCGCACGGGCTCACGGACTTCGGCTCGGCACGAGGCGAGATCACGCGTGGTGACCGGCGATCCGTTGCGCTCGAGGTCCGCTGCCATGGTACGGCCCGTCTGTCCCGTGTAGAAGTCGTCGGGACCTTCGACCGCGATTCGCCGCAGGGTGCGCGCGAGATCGGCCTGCACGAGCCGCTCACCGATGTGCGGCACTCGGCCTTGCCTCGTGAAGATGTCCGCGCACGCCGGCGTGGTCGCAAGCATCCGATATCCGTCGAAGGGCGCCGAGGTCTGCAACACCGGGTTGTCCGCTCGCCAATACTGATGCAGGTACGGGTAGATCGTGAATCCTTGTTCCGCGTACCGGATCGCGGGCTCGAGCAGGCTTTGCCACGTAACGCGGCCGCTGCCGAACTCGTCGAATGCAACCTGCGTCCCCCGGACGAAGGTAGGGATCAGCATCGACTTGTATCCAAAAAGGATCTCGCCCGGAGGCCGGTCGGCAAACATTTTCTCGCGCGCCTGCGAGCCGGCCTGGTCGATAAAATCGATGATGACATTGCGCCCGCTCGGCGCGTGATAGACATTCATCACGCCCGATCCCGCGATCGACGTCATCGCAGGCGAGATGACTGCCTGCGCATACGCCGTGGCCAGCGCGGCGTCGATCGCCGAACCTCCGGCGCGGAAGATCTCCGCGCCAGCCGCGGCGGCCAAAGGCTCGGGGCAGACGACGATCCGATTCGGCATGGCGTTTGGATCGCGCCCGATCAGACCTGGCGGTAACGCGCGCGAAACGCCTTCACGTCGGCGAGCGCGCCGTCGCGCAGGCGCGCGATGTCGCTTCCGGCATTCACGAATTGGTACCCGCGCTCGAACATGTCGAGCGGAGTGCAGCCGGGATGCGGTACCGTACCCATCGGTCGGCCGGCGGCGCGGATCGCGGTCTCGGCGCGCTCGATCAGCGCGGCCACTTCGGGATGTTTGAGGTTTCCCATCTGGCCGACCGTCGCCGACAAGTCGAAAGGCCCGATGAAGAGGAGATCGATGCCCTCGACCGCGAGGATCGCGTCGATGTTGGCGACCGCGGTCGCCGATTCGATCTGGCAGGCGATCAACAGATTGTCAGCGCAGGTGGCTACATAATCGGGGGCCATGCCGTAGCTCGAGGCACGCACCGAGCTCGCGGCGGTGCCGCGCCGCCCGCGCGGCGGATAACGGCAGGCGGCTACCGCCGCCCGCGCTTCGTCGGCGGTATCCACGCTGGGAACCAGCACCGCTTCGGCGCCGACGTCGAGCACGCGTTTCAGATACACATGATCGTTCCACGGCACACGGACGACGCCGACGGTCGGCGTGGCGGACATCGCGTGCAGTTGCGCTGCGAGGCTCGTCGCATCGCCGAGGCCGTGCTCCTGATCGAGTACAAGATAGTCGAAGCCCGCGAGACTCAGGATTTCGACCACCTGCGGGTGCCCGAGCATGGTCCAGCAGCCGAGCAGCTTGTCTCCGTTGTGCAGGCGTTGTTTGAGAACGTTCGGGCGATACATGTGGTCCTCCTTGGGACGAACGCGATATTCTACGGGCCGAGCGAATCGAAGGGATTGCGATGAAGCCATCGAAGCAGAACCTGGATGCCTCCGCCGACCGTTTGATGGATGAGCTGATCGCGCTGCGGCGCCGGATCCACGAACACCCGGAGCTTGCGTTCGAGGAGCACGAGACGGCGCGGCGGGTGCAGGAATTCTTGTCGCGGTTGCGCATCGGGTTTCGCAGCGGCATCGGCGGCACCGGCATCGTGGCCATGCTCGAAGGTGCTGCACCTGGCCCGACCATTGCGATCCGTGCCGACATGGACGCGCTGCCGATGAGCGAGCCGGCCGGGCTTGCGTTTACTTCGAAGCTCCCCGGCAAAATGCACGCGTGCGGGCATGACGCGCATACCGCAATCGCGCTTGGCGTTGCTGCGGTCTTATCGGAACAGCGCGAGCACTTGAGCGGCAGCGTGATGTTCATTTTCCAGCCTGCCGAGGAAACGCTCTCCGGTGCGCGGGCGATGCTGGAAGCGGGCGCATTCGACGATCCCAAGCCCGATGCCATTCTCGGGTTTCACAATTGGCCGCAGCTTGCCACAGGTACAGTGGGCTGGCATCCGGACGCGGTCATGGCATCGTCCGACGCTTTCGACGTGACCCTCAAGGGCGTGGCCGGCCACGGCGCGCATCCGCATCTCGCTGTGGACGCCGTTGTCGGCGCGGCGCAATTCATCAATCAGATGCAAACCATCGTGAGCCGCGAGATCGCGCCAATCAGCTCGGCCGTCGTGACCATCGGACGCATCAACGGCGGCACGGTGCGCAATATCATCGCGCCCTCGGTTGAAATGAATGCCTCGGTGCGCACGCTGGAATCCGATATCGCCGATAAGATCCAGGCTGCTGTGCGCCGGATTCTGGATGGACTCAAGACTGGATTGCGCGTCGACTACGATCTCAAATGGACCAAGCTGACGCCGGTGCTGCGCAACGACAAACCGACGATGAGCCGCGTGCTGAACGTCGCGCGCGAGATGCTCGGCCCGGCGAACGTCATCGAAATGCCATTCCCGACCATGGGCAGCGAGGACTACGCGTGGTTTGCCGAGCGCGTCCCTTCTGCGCATCTTCGCATTGGATCGAAAATCGACGGTCACGAGACCGCAATCCATCGCACGGATTACCAGTTGAACGAAAAGGTCATCCCGCTGGGCACCAAGCTCATGGTCCGCGCCGTGCTCGAGCTGATGCGCTAACCTTTTTGCCTGGCCAGCGCCTCTTCAAGCACTTTGGTAGCGCCCGAAATGTCGGGCAACTTCTCGCCGGCATCGAGCCGGGCGCGCGTCTTGGCTTCCGCGTCCTGCATCGCAATCGCACGGTCTGCGGCCGCCTCGGCATCGGCGGGGTCCATGACGACTACGCCGCATTCATCAGCGATGATCACGTCCCCCGGACGTACCGCCACGCCGCCGCAGGAGATCGGCGCGCAGAACGAGCCGCCCATGCCGATGCGTTTGGTCGTGATGGCGGACAGGCCGCGGCACCACACCGGCACACCGTATTGGCGAATCTCGCCGATATCCGCCACGACGCCGTCGATGATCACGCCTGCCACCTTGGCGACCTTGGCCGCATAGGCGACCACGCCACCGAGTCCCGCATGCCGCGTGTCGCCGCAACGGTCGACGACCAGCACGTCGCCGGGGCGAAGCTGGCCCAGCGCATAGCCGATGATCGTTCCGTCGACCCCCGGTTGATGAACGGTCACCGCGGGTCCGGCAATGCGTACATCCTGCTGCATGGCCCGGAGACCAGGGTCCATGAATCCCCAGTGACGGAAATGGCCAATGGTCGCGGGCTCTGCACGGACGAGCTTTTGGACCAGCGCGGCCGCGATCTGCGGTGGGAGCGGGTTCAATGTAAACATTCCGTTCGGTTCTCCTCATTAGTCCACGACAACCACATTCCGACTGCAAGGTAGCGTTCCGGAGAGCCGGGGTCAAATCGCCTGTCCGTCCCGAAAACTCGTCGCGCACCGCTGGACAGAACGGCTATTCTTGCCGAATCAACCTGCCAATCGTTCGTAATGATGATGCAGCCCACCGAGTTCCGGAAATGCGACCACCCTACCCCGGTCTGGCGGCTGGACCGTCCGCGAGTGGGAGGTCGAGTAGCTCCTTGGACGTTGACTGGACCTTCACGCTTTTCCAGCTCGAATCGGCTCCGGTGCCGTTGGACATTTCGCGGAACATCATCTTGTGACAAACCCCA
>VBCS01000172.1:3556-4203 GCA_005888955.1 Betaproteobacteria bacterium | reverse complement strand
GGTTGTCGCCGCGTTCTGTGCGGGAATCGTCGCCCTAAGTGCCGGGCCGGTCTGCGCCCAGGCCGGGAACAGCATCGATTCGCTGAGCGTCTCCAAGGCGAGCTCGGGCCGCACGGTCATCAAGTTCACGCTGAAGGCGCCACTGGCTAATCCGCCCGCGGGCTTCGCGATCAGCAACCCGCCGCGCATCGCGCTCGACTTTCCGGACACAGGCAACGGCCTCGGCCGTACCGCGCAGGAGATCGGCGACCCGGCGCTGCGAAGCCTCAATGTCGTGCAGGCAGGCAACCGGACGCGCGTCGTATTCAATCTGAACAAGCCGCAGTCGTTCGACACGCAGATGGAGGGTAATACCATTCTCGTGACGCTGACCGATCAGGCGGCCGGCACCGCGGGCACCGAAACACAGATCGTATCTCGGTTTGCGGAAGCGCGGCCGGGTGAAGTCACTCACGCTTTGCGCGACATTGAGTTCAGGCGCGGGCGCAATGGCGAAGGTCGTATCATCGTCGACCTGTCGGACAGTTCCACCGGCATCGACATCCGGCAGCAGGGTCGCACGCTCGTCGTCGATTTTCTCAGGACGGCGCTGCCGCGGAACCTCGAGCGGCGGCTCGACGTCGCCGATTTCGCGACGCCGGTCGCGA
>VBCS01000172.1:0-3538 GCA_005888955.1 Betaproteobacteria bacterium | reverse complement strand
GCCGAGAACCGTTTCATCCTCGAGATCAAGCCGATCCAGGAGGATCCGAACAGGCTGACGCAGGGCCCACGGCAAGGCTACAAGGGCGAGAAGCTGTCGCTCAACTTCCAGAACGTCGAAGTCCGGGCGGTGCTGCAGGTCATCGCCGACTTCACGGGGCTCAACATCATCACCAGCGACACGGTCACCGGCAGTCTGACGCTGCGCCTCAAGGATATTCCCTGGGATCAGGCGCTCGATATCATCATGCAGACCAAGGGCCTGGACATGCGCAAGAACGGCAACGTCGTTCTGATCGCGCCACGCGAGGAGTTGGCGGTCAAGGAAAGACAGCAGCTCGAATCCAGGCAGCAGATCAGCGACCTGGAGCCGCTGCAGACCGAGATGTTCCAGCTTAATTATCAGAAAGCCGAAGCCGTCCAGAAGCTCATCTCCGACAAGGAGCAGAAGTTCCTGTCCAAGCGCGGAAGCGCCGTCGTCGATCCGCGCACCAACATCCTGTTCGTGCAGGACACCGCGTCGCGGCTGGAGGAAGTGCGGCGCGTGATCCGCCAGATCGATATCACGGTGCGGCAGGTCCTGATCGAAAGCCGCATCGTGATCGCGAGCGACAAACGCCGTTATGCGGGCGGCTTCGGCGGCACGCTGTCGACTACGCCGGTCGTGACTTGCAGCGGCACGACCTGCACTCGGGAAACGCGGACTCAGACACCCTATGAGCTCGCTTCGGGGATCGCCAACGCAGGCTACTCGGATTCGCCGCAACTCAATGTGAACCTGCCGGTCCCGAATCCCGCCGGACAGCTCGCGCTCACCCTGATAAATCTCGGAAGCGGCAACCTGATCAACCTGGAGCTTTCCGCCCTGGAGGCGGACACCCTGGGGAAGGTGATCTCGAGCCCGCGGGTCGTCACGGCCGACAATCAGAAGGCGCACATCGAGCAGGGCACCGAGATCCCCTACGTCACCCCCGGCTCGGCCAATGCTCCCGCAACCGTGCAATTCAAGAAAGCCGTTCTGGCGCTTGACGTCACGCCGCAGATCACCCCGGACAACCGGATCATCATGTCGGTGGAGATCAGGAAGGACGCCGTCGGCCAGTTCGTCCCCGTCCAGGGCGGCGGCTCGGTACCGTCGATCGACACCAAGAACGTTACGACGCAGATCGCCGTGAACAACGGCGATACCGCGGTCATCGGTGGCATCTACGAGGAAACCATCAACAACAACGTAACCAAGGTCCCGCTCCTCGGCGACATTCCGATTCTGGGCTACGTCTTCAAGCAGACGGGGAAGGAGCTCGACAAGACCGAGCTCTTGATATTCCTCACGCCACGGATCATCAAGGAATCGATTACGGCGGTACGCTAGCCGCGCGAGCCCGAAGCGACTCGCGCCCGAATCGTCGTTACACTACAATGTACAATGCCTCGATGCATCTGCATCGGGGCAATCTTTTTCTGGTGGGCATGCCGGGCTGCGGCAAGTCGACGCTCGGCCGCCTGCTCGCCAGGCGCCTGGACAAGCCATTCTTCGACGCCGACGTCGAGCTCGAACGCCGGCTCGGCGTAACGATTCCGGTCATCTTCGAGCTGGAGGGCGAACCAGGCTTTCGCGACCGCGAAGCAACCATCCTCGCCGACCTCGTCGTCCAAAACAATATCGTGCTTTCCACCGGCGGCGGGGTCGTGTTGCGTCCATCGAACTGCGAACGGCTCAAGCAGGGTGGAACGGTGCTCTACCTCCATGCACCGCCCGCCACGCTGTGGGAGCGCACCCGCCACAGCAAGCACCGGCCGCTGCTGCAGGCTCCGGATCCGTTTGCACGGGTGCAGGAGCTCTATGCGGCTCGCGATTCGCTGTATCGCGAGGTCGCAGACGTGGTCGTCGAGTCGGATCGCGAGCAAGTGAGCCGCCTCGCGCATCGCCTCGAGCAGCAACTTCGAGCCGCTGCGCGAGCTTAACGCCGGTGCGGACCTTGACCGTTGCGCTCGGCGAGCGCAGCTACCCGATCCATATAGGCGAGGGGATTCTGACGCGTTGCGGCGAGTTGTTGCCGCCGCTCCCATCGCGCCGTGCAGTCGTCGTAACCAACCCGATCGTCGCAGCACTTCACCTCGATGCCCTGCAGGCCGCGCTTTCCACGGCGGGTGTCACCAACGAAGTCATCATCGTGCCGGACGGGGAAGCGCACAAGGATTGGGCAACGCTCCACGAAGTCCACACCCGATTGCTCGAGCTCGGCTCGGAACGCTCGACGACGTTGATCGCCTTGGGGGGCGGCGTGATCGGTGATCTCGCCGGATTTGCCGCGGCGACATACCAGCGCGGCATCCCGCTCATCCAGGTTCCCACGACATTGCTGGCGCAGGTGGACTCGTCGGTCGGCGGTAAGACGGCGGTCAATCATCCGCTGGGCAAGAACATGATCGGCGCGTTCTATCAGCCGCGCGCTGTTATTAGCGATACTGCAACGCTTTCGACGCTGCCCGACCGCGAGTACATCGCAGGCATTGCCGAGGTGATCAAATGCGGAGCCATTCGCGACCTCGCTTTGTTCGAATGGCTGGAAGCGAATATGGATCGATTGCTCGCGCGCGAGTCGGCAGCGGTCGCGCATGCGGTGCTGGAGAGCTGCCGCATCAAGGCCGAGATCGTGGCCGCCGACGAGCGCGAAACCGGCGAGCGGGCGCTGCTCAACTTCGGGCATACCTTCGGCCACGGGATCGAGGCGGCGACGGGGTACGGGACCTGGCTGCACGGTGAGGCGGTCGCGGCGGGAATGGTACTCGCCGCTAGCTTGTCGCAACGGTTGACGGGCCTGTCTTCCGGAGATGCGGATCGATTGCGGCGCCTGCTCACGCACGCGCATTTACCCACCGATGCGCCGCCGATCACGGTCGAGCGTTGGCTGGAACTGACGTTGCGCGACAAGAAAACCGAGTCGGGGACGAGGCGGTACGTTCTGCTCGAGGCGCTAGGACGCGCGATTGTGCACCCCGCCGCTGCGGAGCCCGATCTGCGCGCTATCCTCGGCTGAAACGAGAAAAGCAAAACGCCAAAAACCGCGGCGCCCGGAGACACCGCGACATAGTTCTGAACCCATCGTCGATCAGGATTGGTCGACCCGTCAGGTACAATTTATCAAAGCGCTGGTCGATTGCTGCGGTGAACCCGAATCCACGGCAACGATTGATACGGATGATCCTGCCGTAAGGGAGGGGGGCTGCACGGTGAATATGCCGGACGAATTCGGCTGCGTGACGATAGCACCTAGGCTCGCAGCCACGTTGTATGAAGGCGTCCCGCCAGTTACTGCAAACATGAACGGATTTGTTCCATTGCAAATCCCCGACTGGGCTGCCGGCGCTATCACCAACGCGGTCGGCGGCGTCGGCGGCGTCGGAGGCGTAGTGCCGACCAGATTGTGGAGAGTCGCGGTGGTCTGAAGGCCCGCCGCATCCACAATCGAAAACACCTCAGGATCGACGCAAGGTGGAGGGTTCGTAATCGCAGTGAAGAACCCGCCGGCGACAAG
>VBCS01000170.1:2417-6016 GCA_005888955.1 Betaproteobacteria bacterium | reverse complement strand
ATCGCCACCACGAGCGTGCAGAGCGTGAGCGAGACGGTCGGCTCGACGCGCTGACCGATGAGTTGCGTGACCGGAAGATTGGTGAAGATCGATGTGCCCAGATCGCCGTGCGCCAACGACCACAGCCAGCGTCCGAATTGCACCAGGAAAGGGTCGTCGAGGCCGAGCCGGGCGTGAATGCGCCGGATGTCCTCGTCGGTCGCGATGTCTCCAGCGATGACCGCGGCCGGATCGCCCGGCGTCAGATACAGAAGCGAGAACACCACGAACGCGACGACCGCCATCACGACGATAGTCGAGAACAGGCGCCGGACTATATACGCGATCATCCGTGTAGGGCCGGATTTATCCGGCCGTGCGAACGATATACGCGATCATGGAGTGTAGGGCCGGATTCATCCGGCCGTGCGAATGAATTCGCACCTACGGGCGGAGCGAGAGAAGATCGCTAGCGCTTCTCGACATTCCACATGAGCGTCATCGGCGCAATGATCACGCCGGAAAGGTTCGTGCGGTACGCCGTCGGCAGAATGAACTGCGCCGTCGGAATGTAAGGCACGAATTCGAAGGCGCGCAGCTGGACCGCGTCGGCGGCTTTTTTCGCAGTGGTCGCATCGGTCGCGGCAAACCACGCGTCGCGCAACTCCTCGATCTTCGGATCGTCCGGCCAGCCGAACCACGCTTTCTGACCGGAGCCGCGAACGGCGAAATTCACCGCGGGCGAGGTTATATCGGGGCCGACCAGCCAGGTGTGGAAGATCGACCAGCCACCTTTGTCCACCGGCTCCTTCGACGTACGGCGCGTAATCAGCGTGCCCCAGTCGCCCGCCTGAAGGTCGACGTTCAATCCGAGCTTGCGCAGCGTCTCCGCGGTCAGCAGCGACTGCGAATGAACGATCGGTTGATCGGTCGCCGAGATGATGACGATCTTTTCGCCCTTGTAGCCGGCTTCCTTGATGAGCTGCTTGGCTTTTTCGAAGTCGCGCTTGCCCTTGAGCGGCTCGGCGCCGATCTCACTCGCGAGCGGCGTGCCGCAGGTGAAGTACGAGTAGCAGGGATGACCGTTCTTCACGTCCCCCGCAATGCCGAGCACGTAGTCGTTCTGATCGATGACGTAGAGCAGCGCCTGGCGCATTTTCTGATTGTTGAACGGCGGATACATGAAATTGAAGCGGATCAGGCCCATCGAGCCAAGCGGGTCGATGTTCTCCACCTTGATGCTCTTGTTCTTGGCCAGCACCGGAATCAGATCGGGCGGCATGTTCTCCCACCAGTCGACTTCGCCCGCGTTGAGCGCGGCAGCGGCCGTCGCGGAATCCGGGATGTAGATCCACTCGACGCGGTCGACCTTGACGACCTTGCCTCCCGCCGCCCACGACGGCGGCTCCTTGCGCGCCACGTAGTCGGTGTTCTTGACGTAGACCACCTTGCTGCCCGGCACCCACTCCTCCTTCACGAACTTGAACGGTCCGGAGCCGATCGGTTCGGTGATGTTGGTCGACGCGTCGGTCTTGGCGATGCGCTCGGGCATGATGAACGGCACGTTGGACGACGGCTTCGCCAGCGCTTCGAGCGTCAGCGGAAACGGCTTCTTGAGCTTGAGTGTGAAGGTCTTGTCGTTGACCGCCGTCCACGACTCGGTCGATTCCGCCATCTTCTGTCCCAGCGCGTCGCGCTTCGACCACCGGTCGATCGACGCGATGCAATCGGCCGAACGCACCGGCGTCCCGTCGTGGAACTTGAGTCCATCGCGAAGCGTGAAGGTGTAGGTCAGTTTGTCGTTGCTCACCTCGTACTTGTCCACCATCTGCGGCTGGACCTGGAACTTGGCGTCGATCGCGAACAACGTGTCGTAAATCATGTATCCGTGGTTGCGCGTGATGTACGCCGTCGTGGAGATCGGATCGAGAATGCGCAGGTCGGCTTGCGGAATGATCTTGAGTACCTTCTGCCCCTGCGCCAACGCGGCAGGAGCGGCCAGCACTGCAGCCATGACGAGCGCGCCAATTGCAGCCGCCATCGAATGCGATAGTGAGGAACGTTTGTCCATCGGAAAGTCTCCAGGAACGAGTGCGGGCGGCGCATAGGCTGCAAAGCATCATCAGGGAGGCCGCATCAGATAGTCTACGCGAAAGGCACTTTCAATGTCCTGCTGACACGGAGAGAACGGCCGGCACGGCTGCCGTTCGCACAATCTTCCTTGTCGCGTCGGCCCGATATATAGTTGCGCACCCTTGAGTCCGGCTCTGCACCCATGCCTTCCCGCCAGCGAAGATCGTCTGCAAGTGTCACGTTGGTGCTGCTCGGCGCAGCCGCGCTGGCCGCGTGCGGGCAGGAAGAGGACACGCTGCGGCGCGACCTGTATTCGAGCAAGGAAGATTGCGTTCGGGACTGGGGTGACGAGCTCAAGTGTGAAAACCGGCCCGCCACCGGCTATGCGCCCGGGTACCACTCGGGCTATTGGTACGGGCCCGCGTACCGCTCCGGACAATTCGGGTCCAGCCCGCAGCACGAGGCGCCGGGGAGCGTCAGTCAAGCCCGACCCGGCAGTCACGCGGTCGGCACCGGCCATGTGAGCCACGGCGGATTCGGCGCCAGCGGGGCGGCCCACGGCTCCAGCGGTTCGTGATGGAACGCCTCGACCTTACGCCTCGGCCGAACTGGCGTGAAGACTGCGAGTCGGTCGGTTTCACCTACCATTCGATGGACGGCGTGTACTGGGACGAGGCGCATTGCTACCGCTTCAGCGCAGCCCAGATCGACGAGCTCGAAGCCGCGACGGCCGCGTTGCACGAGCTCACGCTGACTGCGATCGAGCAGATCGTAACTACCGACCGCTTCGAGCAGCTCGCTATACCGGCGGCGTTCGCCGATTACGTGAGAGCGTCATGGCGCGCGCGAGAGCCTGCGCTCGCGGGCCGCTACGATCTCGCCTACGACGGCGTCAATCCGCCCAAGCTGCTCGAATACAACGCCGACACGCCGACCGCGCTGCTCGAGGCCTCCGTCGTCCAGTGGCGCTGGCTGCAGCAGGCCGTGTTGCCGACGACGCCCGAGGCTGACCAGTTCAACTCGCTGCACGAAAAGCTGATCGCGAATTGGCGCGCGATCGGCATGACGTCTTCGGCCAACACGCCGGTGCATTTCGCTTGCGTCAAGGACAGCGACGAGGATCGCGGCAACATCGAGTACCAGCGCGACGTCGCGACCCAGGCGGGGCTCGCGACGCGCTTCGTCTACGTCGAGGACATCGGCTGGGCGGACGAGGCGCGGAGGTTCGTCGACGACGAAGGCACGATCATCGACGTGTTGTGCAAACTGTACCCATGGGAGTGGCTGATGCACGACGAGTTCGGGCCCCACTTGCTCGAAACACGACTCAAGGTGGTCGAGCCGCCGTGGAAGATACTGCTGTCGACCAAAGGATTGCTACCGATCCTCTGGGAGCTGAATCCGAATCACCCCAATCTGCTTCCCGCTGCGTTCGAGCGATTTCGGATTTCCGGCGATTACGTTCAGAAGCCTCTGTACTCGCGCGAGGGCGCCAACGTCACCGTCTATCGCGGCGCCGAGGTGCTGCGCGAAGGTGGAACTTACGG
>VBCS01000170.1:0-2373 GCA_005888955.1 Betaproteobacteria bacterium | reverse complement strand
GGCGACAGTTACGCCGTCATCGGCTCGTGGGTCGTCGGCGATGAGCCGGCGGGAATCGGCATCCGGGAGGATGTGACGCCGATCACCCGTAACAGCAGCCATTTCGTACCGCACTACTTCACATGACGCCGCATCGGATCTGCGGTGCCGCGACAGGAGGCTGACCATGAGCACCCTCTGGCAATCGATCGCCGGATTACCGAACTTCCTGCTCTACTTCGCGCTGGCGCTGGTCCTGCTCACGATATTCGTGGCGATCTACGTTCGCGTGACGTCGTATCGGGAGTTCGTCCTCATCCGCGGCGGGAACGTCGCCGCCGCGATCTCGCTCTCGGGTGCGCTCATCGGTTTCGTGCTGCCGCTCGCGAGCGCGATCGCTCACAGCGTCAACCCGGTCGACATGGTCGCATGGGGCGCCATCGCGCTGCTCGTCCAGCTCGTCGTGTACGCTGCGGTCAGCCGGCTGGTGCCGCATTTCCGCGAGGCTATCGAAGCCGACCGGGCAGCACCTGCAACGCTGCTCGCGGCACTCGCGATCTCGGTCGGCATCCTCAACGCGGCATGCCTGACATACTGACGAGTCGCTTGGTTACCGCCGGTGGCCTCGCGAGTCCGCGTGGCGCTGGCAATCGCCGTCAGAACGTGACTTGATCGATCGTCGTCAGAGTGAACGCGGGGCCGATAACCGGCACGTTGACCAGATGCCACACGACGTACTGCTCCACGTACGTGTTTTCCGCCGAAATACCATCCACCGGAACGATCACTTTCATTCCTCGGATCGCCGCGCCGCTCGCGGTGTACAGCACGGCGCCGTGCGCCGCAGTGCCAACCACGATAACGGTCTTGGTGCCTTTATCCTTGAGGATTTTCTCGAGATCGGTCCCTGAAAACTTGTCGACACCCGACGATATCACCGGGTCGTTTGCGGCGGGAGCGAGATCTTTGGCGATGTCAGCCGCCTTGCTGCCACCGCTGATGCTGAACACCACTGGTACACCGGCCGTGCGCGCCGCCGTCAATAACGTTTTGACTTTCGGGATCGACGCAATGCAGCGTGGCCTGCGTTGCGGGTTACAGGTTTGCTCGTTGAAATCGAGCATCAGCAGCGCGGTCGTGCTCTTGTCGATCATGACGGCCTTCAAAGGCGGGGGCGGCGGTGCGGTAACTGAGCTCCATTGATCGATGATCGTCTGCGCACGCGCGGATTGGACGACAAGGCAGCTCGCAATCCCGGCGATCGTCGCGACCGTGCGCAGCACAAACAGGATTCGCGTCGGCATCGATTTCCTCTCGTCGCCCGGGACGAAAGCCCCGGTTTCGCCACCAAAATCTACTGGCGCGGCCGTGCTAAGTCAACCTGCACGAGATCGAGGAGATAGAGCAGCGCTTCCTCATCTCCCGGCGGTTCCGGCGGTACAATCTGCGGCAGCCTCCGCTGCTGTGGCGGACAGCGACAGGTTCTCGAGGGAGGATCCATGTTTCGCAGTCTCATCGGTTTCGTTCTCGCCTGCGTGCTGCCGGCCTCGCTGGCTCTCGCGCAGGTGCCGTCGGGCTCGCGACTCGACGACGTCATCAAGAGCGGCAAGCTGCGCGTCTGCACGCCGGGCGATTACAAGCCCTTCAGCTACCAGCGGCCGGAGGGCGGTTACGAAGGCCTCGACATCGATCTGGTCCAGTCCGCCGCAAAGGCGCTTGGCGTCGAAGTGGAGATGGTCAAGACCGCGTGGCCTTCGCTGATGAAGGACTTCCTCGACAAGTGCGACGTCGCGGTCGGCGGGATCTCGGTCAGCACCGACCGGCAGAAGACGGCGTTCTTCACGACCGCCTACATGGTCAACGGCAAGGCCCCGATAACGAAGTGCGAGAACGTCGCCAAGTTCCAGACCGTCGCCGACATCGACAAGCCAAACGTCACCGTGATCGAGAATCCGGGTGGCAGCAACGAACGCTTCGCCCGCGCAAATTTCAAGCAGGCGAAGATCGTGATCTACCAGGACAACGTAACGATCTTCGACGAGATCCTGAAAGGAAATGCCGACGTGATGATCTCGGAGTCCGTCGAGACGATCGTCCAGCAGAAGCTGCGCCCGGGTCTGTGTGCCGTCAACCCGGACAAGCCGCTGCAATACGGTGAGATGGCGTGGCTGCTTCCCCGCGGCGACGCGGCGATCAAGGGGTGGATGGACACGTGGTTCCATCTCGCCAAGGCGTCTGGCGAATACGACCGGATCACCGGACGCTGGCTACGCTGAGTCAATAGGCAGCCGTAGGCGTCGTGCACCCGATGACGCTGCTGCGTACGTTGACGCGCAAGCCATCATGTCTTGACCTGCCGAGGGCAACGGCGTAGCGTCAGCATCTTTTTTTGGT
>VBCS01000168.1 GCA_005888955.1 Betaproteobacteria bacterium | reverse complement strand
GGCACGTTGCAATTGCCGTATCCTTCGGTGGAGACTTGGCGCAAGCGGATCGCCGAGGTCGCGGCTCACGACTATCTGTTGGTGGCGACGATCGATGGCGAGGTTGTCGGCAACCTGGGCCTGCACGCTGCATCGAAATCGCTGCGGCGCCGGCACGTCGGCGACGTCGGCATGGCGGTACGCGACGACCGATTGGGCCGCGGCGTCGGCACTGCGCTGCTGCAGGCGGCCATCGAACTCGCAGATGGCTGGCTCAATTATCAGCGGCTCGAACTATGGGTGTACACGGACAATCTGGCCGCGCTCCACCTCTATCGCAAATTCGGTTTTGCGATAGAGGGCACTTGCCGGGCATACGCATTCCGCGACGGCACGTACGTGGACGCCTATGCGATGGCGCGGTTACACCCTGCGTTCAAGCTGATCGAGGTGACGGATTCCAATGAATGATCGAGTCGCGGTGAGCCCGGATGCATCCGGCGAGGCAACGAGAGACAAGTCGAGGATGAGGGTCGGGATCGTAGGCTGGCGCGGCATGGTCGGATCGGTGCTGATGCGGCGCATGCTCGAAGAGAACGACTTCGCGCTGATCGAGCCGGAATTCTTCACGACCTCGAACGTGGGCGGGCAGGGACCCGCGATCGGCAGGCCGGTCGGAGCGCTCAAGGATGCCCAGGACATCGCCGCGCTCAGCGCTCACGACGTGATCATCACCTGCCAGGGCGGCGAGTTCACGACCGAGATCTACCCCGAGCTTCGGAGGTCCGGCTGGCGTGGTTACTGGATCGACGCCGCCAAGACGCTGCGCATGCAGGACGATGCGGTCATCGTCCTCGATCCGGTCAATCGCCCGGTGATCGACGCCGCGCTTGCCAAGGGCATCCGAAATTCCTGATCGAGTGGATGACGTGCATGACGTATCAGTCGGCCTCCGGAGCCGGCGCGCAGACCATGCGCGAACTGCTCCAGCATATGGGCGAGACCCACCTCGCGGCGAAGAGTCTGCTCGACGACCCGGGATCCGCCATCCTCGACATCGATCGCGAGGTCGCCGGAATCCTGCGCGACGAGCGGTTCCCGACCGAGTATACCGGCGTGCCGCTCGCCGGCAGTCTCATTCCCTGGATCGACAAGGATCTCGGCAACGGTATGAGCCTAGAGGAATGGAAAGGCGGAGCGGAGACCAACAAGATTCTCGGCCGCGCGGCCAACGACGCCATCGTGGTGGAGTCGTTCTGTGTCCGCATCGGTGCGATGCGCTGCCACAGCCAGGCGCTGACGATCAAGCTCAAGCGCGACATCGCGCTCGCCGAAATCGAGCGCGTGCTCGCTGCTGGCAACCCGTGGGTGCGCGTGGTTCCCAATACGCGCGAAGAGAGCATCAAGCGACTGACGCCCGCGGCGGTCACCGGCACGATGGAGGTGCCGGTAGGGCGGTTGCGGAAGTTGGCGATGGGCCCCGAATACCTCGGAGCGTTCACCGTCGGCGATCAACTGCTCTGGGGCGCGGCCGAACCGTTGCGCGGGCTGCCCGCTGGCGGGTGTCTGTTTGTGCGCCATCGAGCGCGGCATTCCTGACCGCCGCCACTTTCGGTCAATTTTATGCTCTGACGCTAGGCGGCTGGTCGGGCGTGGACGTGGCGCGACGCGGTTACAACAGCCGCACGCGCTTTCCGGAATCGCGGTCAGACCACAACATCTTGTACTCCGGTCTCTGCGGCAATCCACGGGTGGGGCTGAAGTGCGGCTTCAAGAATCCGTGATGAATGGGGGTTAGGGGCAATTTTGCGGCGAAAAATCAAGCTAATACCGAGGTTTAGCTTGCACCGCTAACTCCATGATGTTAAGTTAGCTTAGCTAATAAGCTTTCGAGGTCGGCATGCGAGCGAAACCCTTGATCACTTGGGGCCTGCTGGCGAGCCTCACGGCGCTTTCGATGTCGGCGCTGGCGCTGGGCTTGGGCAGACTCAGTTTGGATTCCGGCCTCGGCCAGCCGCTGTCGGCTCGCGTCGAGTTGACTGCCGCGCAGAAGGACGAACTCGATTCGCTCGTAGCGAAGGTCGCCGACCTTTCGATCTACCGCGACAACAACGTGCAGTATCCGGCAGCCCTGTCGCGCGCTCGCGTCACCGTCGAGCAGAGTCCGAACAACCCGCCGTACCTGAAGGTCACGACCACGCAGGCGGTCAACGAGCCGTATCTCGATCTGATCGTCGAAGTGAACTGGGCGACGGGGCGTGTTATCCGCAATTACACGTTCCTGCTCGATCCGCCGGGGACCGCAGTAGCGCAGGCTGTCGAGCCGATTGCGCCGGTCCGCGCCGAGGCCGCTCCGGCGCGCGCTGCACGAAGCCCGCGCGCGCTCCCGACGGCGGCAGGTCCGAAGGCCGGAGGCGGCGACACATATACGGTGCATCGCGGCGACACGCTGTCGAAGATCGCCAAGGAATACAAGCCCGAGAACGTAAGCCTCGAGCAGATGCTGGTCGCATTATTCCGCAGCAATGAAAGCGCGTTCGACGGCAGAAACATGAACCGCTTGCGCAGCGGTCAAATCCTGACCATCCCGCCGGTCGACCAGGCGGCAGCGGCGACGCCGACGGACGCGAAGCAAGTGGTGCGGGTGCAAGCCAGCGACTGGCGTGCTTATCGCGATCGGCTTGCTGCCGCAGCGCCAACGACGGTAGCGGGCGAAACGCAGCAGGCTGCGGGCGGCAAGATCACGACCGCAGTCGAAGACAAGGGCGCCTCGACGCAACCGGGCAAGGATCAGCTCAGAGTGTCGCGCGAAGCGGGCAAGGCCGCGGCGGCAGGTGTGGCAGGAGGCGCAGCGGTCGCCGAAGATGCCGCTGCGAAGGACCGAGCGCTGCGCGAAGCGAATGCGCGCGTCGCCTCGCTCGAGAAATCATTGCAGGACATGCAGAAAGCCGTCGAGCTC
>VBCS01000167.1 GCA_005888955.1 Betaproteobacteria bacterium | reverse complement strand
CGGCCGAAGGCGATGCGTTGCGACGATCGCGCCACGCTCATGTGCAGGCGTTTCCCGGGCTGGTATTCTCCCGGAGGCACGACCAGCGTCTGCACCGCGGTCTCGCCGTCGCGTTTTTTCAGCGACAGGAAAAGACCATTGAAGCGGCGGCTGTTCACCGTTGGCACCTCGCCCTCGATGGAGTAATCGGGCTCGGCGCGCTTGGTTTCGGTAAGCTCGACTCCGACCAGGTTATTGGCGATGACCTGGAGACCGATTTCAGCACGCTCGGTGGTGAGCCGTTTCATCCGGCGCACGATGCCTAGCGTCCACCGCAGCTGAGTCTGCGGCCGGATCGCCGCCAGCGTGCCGAGCGTTACTGCGTTGATCACGCTCATCGGCGCGATCAGTCGGAATCCGGTTTGCGAGACGTCGCGGACATCCCAGGCTCCGCCGGGGACGGCGTAGTTGGCCAGGCGCCGACGGGCCACTTCCATCGCGCGTGCGTTCTCGTTGCGCATGCGGCCGAACGTGGCGATTTCGATGGTTTCGCCGAACGTGCTCGGGCTCCGCTTGCCTTCGATGAAAGGCTGCATTTCGTCATCGCGAAGAAAGGCGGCAATCTTGGCGAAGCCGATAATCGCATCGACGCTGCCCTCGGCGCTCGTTCGTTCTCCGCGGCGGGCAAGTGGCTTGAACTCGGGATCGACCTGCGACGCGAGTTTGGAGAGGAGATTCAGCTGGTCGGCGCGGCGCGGCGTGCGGTCGGAGAGCGGATTGTTGCGAACTTTCTGATCGAGCATGACCACGTTCTGCATCAGCACCGCGTGCAGCGGCCTCGTGTCGAGGAAGAGCACGCGGCCCTCGAGGGGTTGCGGGGTGCGGCGCTTGAGGCCGGTGCGCGAGGCGAGATCGACGTAGAACGTCGTCACGATCGACGACTCGATATTCAGGCGCAGCGGCGTGCACCATTCCGAAAGCTGCTCGGCGATCCACTCGAGATGGCGGGGCGTGAGGTTGCCCGAGTTCATCAGCTGCAGCACA
This sequence comes from Betaproteobacteria bacterium, assembly GCA_005888955.1. Taxonomy (GTDB): domain Bacteria; phylum Pseudomonadota; class Gammaproteobacteria; order Burkholderiales; family Casimicrobiaceae; genus PALSA-1003. The sequence continues at coordinate 5,336 of VBCS01000167.1, read as the reverse complement.
AGGACGCGCAAGTATTCCTGCTCGATGGTGGTCAGCCCGCCGCCGGGAAGCACCGCGACCGGCTGCCTTTCGATCTGCGCCGAGCACGCCATCTGGAAAAGCGAATGCAGATCCGACCACTTAGCCGGGATCCACTGCTCGTAGCGAAACAGCCTGATCTTCGCATCCAGACCCTGATGCATGATCTGTCGGGCGATCAACTCGGGCAGCAGCGACTGCCATTTGTTGCTTTGCGCATGCTCGGCGACTTCGCGCGCAAACGCCTGGTAACACAACAGGAACCCCTGCGTCAGGTCGAACAGCGCCTGCCACAACTGGTTTTCCACCCGCGTTGAACGGTTACTGTGTTCGAGGTATTGCGCGGTCAGATTCTTGCGCAGGGGGTCGGTGAAGCGGTCGACGCAGAACACCGCTTCGAGTCTCGCGGGCGTTCGCTTCGCGTCGCGCTCGGCGAGCCGACCGAGTCCGACCAGGACTGCACCGTGTACCGCCAGCGCATCATTGGCGGGAAATGACGCGAGCCAGCGCTCGGCGGTTTTCGCGTCGGCCAGCGGCTCTTTGATCGTCTTGCCGAATCCGAACATCGGGAAAGGCGCATTACCGCCGGCACGGTGCTTGCACGGAAGAAATCGTTATCCGCGTTGGGGCCGAGACTAAGGGGCGAGTTGCGCTGGAAGTCCTTGTTCCGAAAGCGAGATGATGGGCCAAAGCTCTTTTTGGGGCAATACGAGCCGCCGCGAGGTCTGCTGGGCTGACGCGCGGCGGCGGGACTTGCCGCAAAATGGGTCAAAGTGAAACGGACAGGCGAATTCTTTATACTTGTGGCACACAGAATCGGAAGGAATCGTTCATGGGCATCTTGATCAAGGCGCCGACGCGTCGGCGCGACACGGGCGACCCGGTCGTCGTTCCGCCCGCCAGCGCCGACACGCGCAGCGCATTGCATATCCGCGAGGTCGTGCGTATCACCGGACTTCGTCGCGAGCAACTCTATATGTGGCAGCGGCGATACGGCTTTCCCGATCCCTCGCGCGACGGCTTCGGCGACCGCGTCTATCCGCCTGACCAGGTGGCGCGGCTCAAGCTGATCAAGCAGCTGTTGTCGGAAGGCTGGCGCGCCGGCGCGGTTGTGCCGCTCGCCGACTCGGCATTGCAGTCGATGCTCGGCATCGCGATCGAGGATCCGGCGCCGCTGCCCGGCGAGATCGAGACCGCGGTCAAGCTTCTTGGCGAGCATCGCGTCGGCGAGTTGCAGAACCATCTGTCCAAGCTGCTCGTCGGACAGGGCCTGCGGCGCTTCCTGGAACAGACGCTGATTCCGTTGAACGAGGCGGTGCACGAGCGCGTGGTCCGTGGCGACATGCAGAATTTCCAGGAGTTGCGATTCGCCGATCTCGCGCAGCGGCTGTTGCGCGACGTCACGCGGCTGGTGCGACCTACTCGGGACGCGCGACAGATCCTGCTCGCGACACCTCCGAACGATCCCAACCAGCTCGGCCTCGCGATCCTCGAGCTCTTGCTCTTCACGGAAGGCGTCAACTGCCTTACGCTCGGCGCCGGAGTACCGGCACAGGAAATCGGTGGCGCCGCGCGCGCGTACCGGGTTTGCCTTGCCGTCCTGCTATTCGACCGCGGCATCTCCGGCAAGATTGCAGGACAGGAGATACGTTCGCTGCGTGCCGAGCTGTCCGAGGATCTGCCGCTGATCGTAAGCGGACGCGCGGTCAACCTCCTGGCGAAGCCGATTGCGAATGTCCGGACCGCCGCCGACTTCAGCTCGGTGATGGCGACGATGCGCGAGCTCGCCGTCGTCGCGGGTAACGGGGCGGAGTTGCCGCAGCGTGCCTGACGCGCTTCTCCGGTGGCCCTGGCGCTTGGTCGCCGTCGTCCTGCTCGCCGCGCTGGGTTACGTCATCTGGCGCGGTTATCAGCAGCCGGAGTTGATCCTGGATTTCGCGGCCATGCGTTTATGCTGAGGAACCCAAGGAACCCAAGCGCGATCGCGCTTCAGCCGTCCCGCGCGTAGCTTTCCATCCAGGCCGCGGTCGCGGTTGCCTCCGGATGACTTTCGCCGCGCAGCGCGGCGATCACGCGGTCGCGATCCTCGGCGCTGCGGTTTTGCGAAAACTTCAGTTTCGTGTCGACGCGCTCGATGTGGAGACGAAAACCGACGATTGCTCCCAGCAGAGCCTCGAGCGGACGGCCGCCGAGTTGCAGCTGCCATGGCTGCGCCCGGCCTGCCTCGTACCGGCGGACCAGCCGGTCGAGTAGCGCGCGGGTCTCGGTTTGGTCGCGCATCGGCGCCGCGAGGCCATGCACGTGGGCGACGGCGTAATTCCATGTCGGCACGGCCGTCGCGGGATCGACGTACCATGACGGCGAAACGTATGCGTGCGGCCCGTGAAAGACCGCAACCGACGCGCCATTGCCGAAGTGCCGCCAATGCGAGTTGGCACGCGCCATGTGGCCCAGCAGCATGCCGTGCGGCCCGCGATCCGCGGCCAGCTCCAACGGCAGATGGCTGATGAAAGGCTCCGGGTCGCCGGGCGTGATCAGCGTCGCGAAGGGATGGTCGCGAACGAGGCGCGCGATGACCGTTCCGTCACGTGCGGCAAACGTCTGCGGCGTATAGATGCTCACGGTTCGGGCCTGGCTTGCTAGTGCACGGCCGCCGGCGGCGCATCGAAGAGCGCGCGCGCTTCCGCGGGATCGAATTCATAACTTCGGTTGCAGAACTCGCAATCGACGCCGATGCGGCCGCGCTCGGCAAGAATGCTCTCGACTTCGGCGCTTCCCAGCAGTCGCAGCGCTCCGGCGACGCGCTGGCGCGAGCACGAGCAACCGAAGCGTGGAGAGCGCGCGCGGAACGCGCGCACGTCGTCGCCCGGAAACAGGAACCCGAGCAACGCGTGCGCATCGGCCGCGCCGAATGCCGCCGGCGCGGCGTCGACCGCGGCAGCAGCGCGTCCCCACATCGCGGCATCGACGTCGGTGGCACCGGGCATCCGCTGCAGCAGCAGCCCGCACGCGCGCCCGTCTGCGGCGCGGAGCCACAGCCGGCTCTCGATCTGCTCCGATTTTGCGAGGTAATGCTCGAGTAGCGCGGCGATCGATGTTCCCTCGAGCGCGACGACGCCCTGGTACAGCGGCCCGCCGTCCTTGGGATCGAGCGTGAGCACCAGGCGGCTCGCGCGCATATCGCCAGCGAGGTCGGCCAACAGCGCATCATCGGTGATCGGGCCTTCCCATTGCGCCGTGGCGCGGAGGCTCAGCGATGCGTCGCATTCCACGACGAGCAGGCGTAGTGTCCCCGCGCCGTGCAATTGGAGAATGAGGCTGCCTTGGAACTTGAGCGAGTTGGCCAGCAGGCAGACGGCGGCCAGCGTTTCGCCGATCAAGCGCCTGAGGCCGCTGGGGTAGGCATGGCAGCCGAGGATCTCCCGGTATGCCGCGTCGAGACTGACCACCGCGCCGCGCACGGCGGCGCGCTCCATCACGAATCGCGTCAGATTGTCGTTGAACGGCGGGATCACCGCTCAGCCTTCCTCATGGGCTCTTGAGCGGCAGCGAGTATAGCGTCATCGGCAGCCCCGAGTTCTTGTCGAAGGTAGCACCCGCCTCAATGCCGGCCTTGGCGACCGCGGACGCGGTGCGCAGCCGCCCGTACAACGCCTGCATCGCGCCCAATGCGAATTCACGCCCGGACCCGACCGCCCAGAACTGGGTGTACTCGAAGACCTCGCGCATCGAGTACACGCCGAAGATGCCGCTGCCATTGGCGATCAGCGCTGTGACCTGCGTCGATTCGTAGGGATCGTCCTCTTCCTCCTTGGGGTTGAGGAAATGCTGGTCCTTGAGAATCGGATGCAGCTTGCGGAAGGTCTCGAAGATCGCGGCCTTGCTGCCGAGATCGAGTTCCTTGTGCTGCGCAAGCAGGCTTTCGAATACGAGCTGATGCGCCGCGCTGCCGCACAATCCCACGTAACTATCGCGGTAGCGCACGATCTTGTCGTAGATGCGGTCGAACTGGGCAGATAGCCGAGTGTCGCCGAACGTCGTCAGCGAATCGGCGGCAATCGCGACTTCGTTATGCTTGCGGACGACGACGAGCGTGGTCATGGGTGACGGGAAAAGCGGGGACGCGGCGCCACCGCGGCGAGCGCGGCGCGCCGTACCGGATCGGCGCAACAGGGCGCGTGAATTATACCGCGTGTGCCGTTCACCGCGGGACCGGCAGCATGACGACCGGCGGCAGCGCGGTAGGCGCCCACGCGCGTCTCGCCCACTGCCAGAACTCAGCGACGGATGCCGGTGCAGCGGGCGGCAGTGCCTGCGCAAGGAAATCCCATGCCCGCACGAGCGCGGGCAGCGGATTCGCGTCGTCCAGAGGTGGAGCGCCGGTCTGCTTCGACAGCTTCTCGCCGCTGGGGAGGATCGCGACCGGGTGATGCAGATACGATGGCGTTGGCAGCCCGAGCTGGCGTTGCAGCCAAATCTGGCGCGGCGTCGACGCGAGCAGATCAGCGCCGCGCACGACATGCGTGATCTCCTGCGCGGCGTCGTCGACGACGACCGCGAGCTGATAGGCAAAGACTCCGTCGGCGCGCTTGACGATGAAATCACCGATGTCGCGGTCCAGGCGCTGCTCCTGCCAACCCTGCAGGCGGTCATGAAAACCGATCGCCTCGCCGGTAACCAGGAGCCTTCGCGCGCGGCCTTTGCGGCCCGCCGCGACACCGCTGCGGCAGGTGCCGGGATACCTGCGTTCTCCGGCGGCGCCGAGCGGCATGGATTCGAGCTCCCGGCGCGTGCAGGCGCAAGCGAAGATCCGGCCGCGCGCCGCCAGGCTGTCGAGCGCTACCTGATACAGCGCGGCGCGCTCGCTCTGCCGAACGACCTCACCGTCCCACTCGAAACCGTACGCTCCCAGCGTCGCGAGCATCCCATCGGCGATGCGGTTGCGGCTGCGCGGCGTGTCGACATCTTCGATCCGCAGCAGCCACTCGCCGCCGGCCGCCCGCGCGTCGCAATAGCTCGCGAGCGCCGCGACGAGCGACCCGAAGTGCAGCGGCCCGGTAGGCGACGGTGCGAAGCGGCCGCGGTAGCGCGGCACACCGGTCACTGACTGATATTCACACCGACTCGAGTGGTGGCGGGTCCCCCGCCGCTCGCAGGCGCAGGGCTCCACAGCCACCGCTGCATCGATGCGCGCACTGCGCTCGTATAGTCGGCGCGACCGAGGCTGCCGTTGTATCTGCCGAGGGCTCGATACAAGTCACCGTTCTCGAGATCGAGGTAGTAGCGCAGGATCGTGCAGCCGTAACGGAGATTCGTGC
>VBCS01000166.1 GCA_005888955.1 Betaproteobacteria bacterium | reverse complement strand
GCCGGATATTCCATCGCGTCGGTTGCGCGCACGGCGCGCGTCCCGTTCCCCGTCCGCGTTCGTCCAACCCGTGCCTCGATGCGGCGCAGGCCGTCGAATTGGGTCGGCTGCTGCGGCAGGTCGAGGACCTCATGGGCATGCGGGTCGAAATCGAGTGGGCACACGACGATGCGGGATTCAAGCTGCTCCAGGCGCGGCCGCTGCACGTGGAGACGGCGCGAGTTCCCGACGAAATCTGGCTGCGCCACCCGGGGCTCAAGGGACATCCGGCAGGGGTAGGCTGGGGATCGGGACGCGCGTGCGTGGTGAACTGTGAATGCGAGCTCGCCCGCGTCGCGCCGGGCGATGTCCTCGTCACAAAGGTCGCAGGACCCGCGCTCAGCGCCGTGCTCCCGCGCGTGGCGGGCCTGGTCGCAGAGCTCGGCGGCAGTACCTCGCACCTCGCATCGCTCGCCCGCGAGCGCGGTATTCCGATGGTGCTGGGCGTGCTCGATGCCACGCAGCGCATTCCCGACGGCGCGCAGATCGCCGTCGACGGCGTCGCCGGAGTCGTGCGCTGGATGCGCTGATCAGCGCGGCGAATTTCCATGCGCCCCAGCGTATTCATTACGCAACCGGTAGCGCCTAGTGCCACCGAGCGCCTCCGCATCATCGCGGATGTAGAGTGGAATCCCGATGCGATGCACACCCTGACCAAGGACGAGCTGTGCGCCGCCGTGCGCGGGCACGATATCCTGTTCTGCCTCCTGCAGGACCGCGTCGATGGCGATGTCATCGCCGCCAACACGGGCTTGCGCGCGGTCGCGTCGATGAAAATCACACCCTCCGACATCGACGTTGCCGCGGCGACGGCGCGGCGCATCCCCGTGACCGTCATTCCACCCGTCGTGACGGAGGCTACCGCCGACCTGCATTTCGGGCTGCTGCTGGCCGTGGCCCGACGCGTCGTGGAAGGCGATCTGCTGCTGCGCAGCGGCGTGTTCCCCGGCGCACAGTCCATCCGCCTCGAAGGCGCGTACGTCTGGGGCAAGACCATCGGGCTCATCGGCGGCGGCGGGCGCATCGGGCGCGCGGTCGCGAAGCGCGCCCGCGGCTTCTCAATGCGCGTGCTCTATTGGGGCCCGCGACGGATCGCCGAGAGCGAAGAGCGGGAGCTCGATCTCGGCTATGTCCCTCTGGATCGACTTCTGGCCGAGTCCGATTTCGTTTCCGTTCATGCGCCGCTCAAGCCGGAAACGCACCATCTCATCGGCGCGCGTGAGCTTGCGCTGATGAAACCGACCGCGTTCCTCGTCAACACGGCGCGCGGACCCATCGTCGACGAGCAGGCGCTCGTCCGCGCGCTCGCCGATCGGCGCATCGCCGGCGCGGCGCTCGATGTCTTCGAGCGCGAGCCGGACGTCGAGGCGGCGCTCGTGACCATGTCCAACGTCGTTCTCACGCCCCACCAAGGGAGCGCAGTCGCCGAGCTTCGTGAAGCGATGGCCCACGTGGTCGTGGACAACATCGTGGCCGTGCTGGAGGGACGACAGCCGCCGAACTGCTGGAACCCGGAAATCTACAGAGGAGGAAAGCCATGAAGACGCTTCATCAACCGCGATTCGCAGGCATCGCCGCGTGCACCTTGCTGGCATGGGTGGCAGTCTTCGCGGGCGCGGCGGCCGCGCAACAACTGCCGGTCGTCGACGCCGTCATCGGCAACAACTTCGGGCACCTGCCGATGTTCGTCGGCGTCGAAAAGGGATTTTTCAAGAAGCATGGCGTCGACGTCCGCCTCAAGGTCGTCAATACCGGCACCGACATGGTAAACGCGATGCAGAAGCGCGAAGTGCAGATCGGCGACATGAGCGTGACGACTTTTCTCAAGGCTCGTCACGGCGGAGACCCGTTTCGCGTGATCGGCATCATCCAGAACGACGCCACGCGATCCAACGCCGACGAGCCACTCGCGATCGTCGCGCGCAAGGACTCCGGCATCCGTCCGGGCAACATCGAGGACTTGAAGGGCAAGCGCGTCGGCGTGGCCCAGGCGCAGACCTCCGACGAGTACCTCAAGATG
>VBCS01000165.1:13601-18546 GCA_005888955.1 Betaproteobacteria bacterium | reverse complement strand
CACGCCGGGACTCCGTGGGAGCTGGGACTCGCCGAAACGCAGCAGACCCTGGTGCTGAACCGGCTGCGCGGGCGCATCGCGGTGCAGGTCGACGGCCAGATGAAGACGGGACGCGACGTAGCGATCGGTGCGATGCTCGGCGCCGACGAATTCGGCTTCGCGACGGCGCCGCTGGTGGTCGAAGGCTGCATCATGATGCGCAAGTGTCATCTGAACACCTGTCCGGTCGGAATCGCGACGCAGGATCCGGAGCTGCGCAAGAAGTTCACCGGAGCACCCGAGCATGTCGTCAACTATTTCTTCTTCGTCGCCGAAGAAGTGCGCGAAATCATGGCGAAGCTGGGCATTCGGCGTTTCAACGAGCTGATCGGCCGTTCTGACCTGCTCGACATGCGCGAGGGGCTGGACCACTGGAAGGCGCGCGGGCTCGATTTCTCGCGCATCTTCTATCAGCCGAGGATGCCCGCGACTGTGGCGCGGCACAACTGCGAGCTTCAGAATCATGGTTTGGAACGCGCCTTGGACCATCGCCTGATCGCCGACGCTGCAGCGGCGATCGAGCACAAGAAGGCGGTGCGCCTCGAATATCGGATCCGCAACGCGCACCGCTCGGTCGGTGCGATGCTCTCGGGCACGATCGCCCGCCGCTATGGGCACGAAGGCTTGCCCGAGGACACGCTGCACGTTGCGTTCACCGGCACTGCGGGCCAGAGTTTTGCTGCGTTTCTCGCCCGTGGCGTGACCTTCGAGCTGCAGGGTGCGACCAACGACTACGTCGGCAAGGGTCTCTCGGGCGGCCGAGTGGTCGTCTATCCCGACCCCGAGTCGCCCGCGACACCCGAAGAGAACATCGTCATCGGGAATACGGTGATGTACGGGGCGATCGCCGGCGAAGCGTACTTTCGCGGCGTCGCCGGCGAGCGCTTCTGCGTCCGTAATTCCGGCGCCGCCGCCGTCGTCGAAGGCACCGGCGACCACGGCTGCGAATACATGACCGGCGGCACCGTCGTCGTGATCGGCCGTACCGGGCGCAATTTCGCCGCCGGCATGAGTGGCGGCATCGCCTATGTCTACGACGAGGATGGAAAATTCGCCGAGCGCTGCAATGCTTCGATGGTGACGCTGGAGCGGGTCTTGCCGGAGGCGGAGCAGGCAGTGGTCGAGTTGGAGCTAGCGGCAGCGGGAAAGGGGCGCCTGGTCCACGCGGAGCAGCCCGACGAACTGCTCCTGCGCGACTTGATCGAGCGGCACTTGCGCTTCACGGGCAGCACGCGCGCGCTGGCGATACTCGACCATTGGGAAACAGCACGCGGCCGGTTCGTCAAGGTCTTTCCCCATGAGTACCGGCGCGCGCTTGGCGAACAGTACGCCGCGAAGCTCAAGACGGACAAGGCGATCGCGCGCAGGCAGAAAGAGGCTGCGTGATATACATGCGCATGCTTGCTTCCAGACCGTGTCCCTGGGCCCTTACCCCTAACGCCTTTCCCTCTGGAAAAGAGGAGTATGGCGCGCGCCGTCGGCGCGGCATTTCGGAATAAAGGCCGCGCGATGGGCAAGATCACCGGCTTCATGGAGCTCGAGCGTATCCGGGAAGTTGCGCTGCCGGTCGAGGAGCGCGTGCGCAACTATCGCGAGTTCATTCTGACGCTCAAGGACGACGACGCGGCGAAGCAGGGCGCACGCTGCATGGATTGCGGCATCCCGTTTTGCCAGTCGGGTTGCCCGATCCACAACATCATTCCCGACTGGAACGATCTGGTCTACCGGCATCAGTGGCGTCAGGCGCTCGACGTCCTGCACTCGACCAACAATTTTCCGGAATTCACCGGGCGCGTGTGTCCCGCGCCGTGCGAGGCGGCATGCACGCTCAATATCAACGACGATCCGGTCGGCATCAAGTCGATCGAGCACTTCATCATCGACCGCGGCTGGGAAGAGGGTTGGGTCGTTCCGCAGCCGCCGGTGGCGAGGACCGGGAAGCGCGTCGCGGTCGTCGGCTCGGGTCCCGCGGGCATGGCCTGTGCGCAGCAACTCGCTCGAGCCGGTCACGATATCGTCCTGTTCGAAAAGAATGACCGCATCGGCGGGCTGCTGCGATACGGCATACCGGACTTCAAGATGGAGAAGTATCACATCGATCGGCGCGTCGAGCAGATGCGAGCCGAGGGCGTCTAATTCCGGGTCGGCGTGCACGTCGGCGGCCAGGGCGAGGACGGCGTGTCGGCGCTCGAGCTGCTTCACGACTTCGATGCGATTGCGATCACCGCGGGATCGGAGCATGCGCGCGATCTGGAGGTGCCCGGGCGCGAGCTCGACGGCATCTGCTTCGCGATGGATTTCCTGCCCCTCCAAAACCACCGCGTCGCTGGCGACGCGGACGTCCCGCCGCTCACGGCGCACGGCAAGCACGTCATCGTCATCGGCGGCGGCGACACCGGGTCGGACTGCGTCGGCACGTCGAACCGTCAGGGTGCGGCGTCGATCGTGCAATTCGAGCTGCTGGCCCAGCCACCTGAGCACGAGAACAAGCCGCTGGTGTGGCCCTATTGGCCAATGAAGCTGCGCACGTCGACCTCCCACGAGGAAGGTTGCCAGCGCGACTGGGCGGTGCAGACGAAGGCCTTCGAGGGCGAGGGCGGCAAGGTGAAGGCACTCTCGGCGTGCCGCGTCGATTGGAAGGACGGCAAGCTGTACGACGTGCCGGGAAGCGAGTTCGCGCTCAAGGCCGATCTCGTATTGCTCGCCATGGGCTATCTGCACCCGGTGCACGAAGGCATGCTCGACGAGCTCGGCGTCAAATACGATGCCCGGGGCAATGTCGCCGCCGACACCGAGAGCTACCAGACATCGGTGCCAAAGGTATTCGCGGCCGGCGATACGCGGCGCGGCCAGTCGCTGATCGTGTGGGCGATCCGCGAAGGCCGCCAGTGCGCGCGTGCGGTCGACGAATTTCTCGTGGGCAGCTCGGAGCTGCCTCGCTAGCGCAACAACGCGGAATAGCCGCGCAGGTTAGGTTCCTTAGTCCGAGCCTGGTCGCGATTCCGCAGCGCGCCGTTCGGCCCATGACCCCAATCGTTTCGCTGGATCTGGCAAGCTGGCGGCCGAACGCGCCCGAAGAGCAGCAGACGGCGATCCGTACGCTCGAAGGCGGAGGCGTTCTGCTGTTGCCGCATCTGGCGTTCGAGCTGTCGCGCGGTGAGCGCCGTTTCCTGTCGCCAGCCTGGTCCAACGATCGTGCGAAGAACATCAGCCTGGAAGGGAACGTCCTGAAAGGCGCGCGCGGCGACCCCGAAAGCCTTGCCGCTTTGGCGCACATGATCGCCCGATTCGCGGAACGCGCCGGGGAGTTGGTGACGGGGCTGTTCCCGCGCTACGCGCCGTACGTGAAGCGCGCACGCACGAGCTTTCGCCCCCAACCCGCCGTCGGACGCACTTTATCCTGGCGCAAGGACGATTCGCGGCTGCACATCGACGCCTTTCCATCACGGCCGAATCGCGGCGAACGGATTCTGCGCGTGTTCTCGAACGTCAATCCGGTCGAGGATCGCGTGTGGCGCGTCGGTGAAGAATACGCGGCGATGGCCCAGAAATTCCTCCCGCAGATTCGCCGCCAACTTCCGGGAACGCCTGCGTTGCTGGCGTTATTGCACGTGACCAAGGGAATCCGCAGCGAGTACGATCACCTGATGCTCGGTATGCACGACAAAGCCAAGGCCGATCTCGGCTACCAGAGAGATTGCCCGCAGCAGACGGTTCGCTTTCCTCCCGGAGCGACATGGCTGTGCTTTTCGGATCAGGTCATGCACGCGGCGGTATCCGGGCAATACATGCTCGAGCAAACCATCCATCTGCCCGTCACGGCGCTCTACGATCCCGAAAGCTCGCCGCTCGCCATCCTGGAGCGATTGTGCGGGCGACGCTTGCTTCCGGCCCATTGAGTCATCGATGCCACGTGCGCGGCCTGCCGGCCAACACAGTCCCGGAGCGCAGGTACCGCGATGATCCGACCGCGCAACGACACGTTCCTGCGCGCGCTCCGCCGCGAACCCACCGATTACGTACCGATCTGGTTGATGCGACAGGCGGGGCGTTACCTGCCCGAGTACAACGCGACACGCGCCCGGGCGGGAAGCTTCGTGAAGCTGTGTGCAAATCCCGCGCTCGCGACCGAAGTGACGCTGCAGCCGCTTGCGCGCTATCCGCTCGATGCGGCCATTCTCTTCTCGGATATTCTTACCGTGCCTGATGCGATGGGCCTGGGGCTATCGTTCACCGAAGGCGAAGGCCCGCGCTTCGAGCACCCGCTCGCCGACGAAACTGCAATCGCGCGCCTCGAACCGCCCGATCAGGCCCGCTTGCATTACGTCTTCGATGCGGTTGCCGAGATCAAGCGCGCGCTCGACGGCAAGCTGCCGTTGCTAGGCTTCGCGGGAAGCCCGTTCACGCTCGCCTGCTACATGATCGACGGCGGCGGCAGCGTCGACTTCACGCGGACGCGTCGTCTGCTGTACGCGCGGCCGGATCTCCTGCACCGGGTGCTCGCGGTCAACGCGGACGCGATTACCGCGTACTTGAGCGAACAGGTCCGTCATGGTGCCGATGCCGTGATGATTTTCGACACTTGGGGTGGGCTCCTTGCCGCCGAAGCGTATGCGCGGTTCTCGCTCGCGTACATCGAGCGCGTGCTCATGGGCCTGCACCAGGAATGCGGGGCAAAGGTGCCGACGATCGTCTTCACCAAGGGCGGCGGCCAATGGCTCGAGCGCATAGCCGGATGCGGTTGCGACGCCGTCGGCCTCGATTGGACCACCGACATGGCCAGCGCCCGCGCGACGGTTGGCTCCCGCGTCGCCCTGCAGGGCAACCTCGATCCCCAAGTCCTGCTGACAATGCCAGCAGCGATCGAAAGCGAAGCGCGCGTGGTACTCGACGCGGCTGGACCGGG
>VBCS01000165.1:0-13483 GCA_005888955.1 Betaproteobacteria bacterium | reverse complement strand
GCGCCTGGCTTCGCGGGGGCTTGACAAAATCCTAAAACCTGCTCTCCCGCGCCCTACTTATGCACACCAGCGATTGCCGTGGCGCTTCCCAGTAGGACGAATGAGGCGACGCCGCGTCTGCAAGACAACTGTATGATTCATATGTAATATTAACTAATTTTGGCCGATGACATGGAGAACGTAGTGTGCGATATGGCACTAAAGCTGTGCAATGCAGCATTTACTTACGCACAAATTTATCCACATTTCGACTCGCGATGAGCGGAGTACTGGAAAAAGAATGACTTGGGAGCTAGTGCTGGTGCCGGCTATCAAGATTCGCGATAGCACAGTCGGGCATCCATTTCACTCACCGCAATGCGGCTAGACGCAGAGGCAGTGGACCCGATTCCATGGCCATCGTTCGCGTAGCTTTGCCGGTCGCGGCCGACCAACTCTTCGACTACTGGTCGCCTTCCGGCCTCGAAATCCAGAGGGGAAGCGTGCTTCGCGTCCGGCTCGGACGGCGGCGGTTGCTCGGGATTGCGGTCGATCGGGTCGAGGCGACGGATATTGCCCCCGAGCGCGTGGCGCCAGTCGACGAAATCGTGACGGCGCTGCCACCGTTGCCCGCAGACTTGTGCGAGTTGGCGCGGTTTGTGAGTGAATACTATCAACAACCGATCGGCCAATGCTTCGCACAGCTACTGCCACCACTAGGTTCAACGGCGAGGGCACGCACGCCGCTGGCAGACCGTTATCGCCTCACTGCAGGCGGGCATGCTGCGCTCGCGCGGCATGCGGACACACGCTCGCTGCTGCGCCTGCAAAGCGTTCTCTCCGCACCCGAAGGCGCTACTACCGACGAGCTTCGCCGCTTCGGCGCCCAGGCCTGGCGGACTTTCGGCGTTTGGCGCAAGCAGCGGTTGGTCGAGCCCGTGCCCGAACAGGAGGGAATAGCCCCCGCGAGCATCGTTCTCAACGTCGCGCAGAAAGCCGCGGTCATCGAGGCGACGACGCCGATGGACCGGTTCGCTCCCTCGCTCCTGCAAGGTGTCACCGGGAGCGGCAAGACCGAGGTCTATTTTGCCGCCGTCGCGCGCGCCATCGCCGCGGGCCGGCAGGCGCTTCTGCTCGTGCCGGAAATCAACCTGACGCCGCAACTCGAGCAGCGCATCGCCAGCGCGCTGCCGGGCGTCAGCTTGGCCGTGGTCCACAGCGGACTTTCATCTGCAGCGCGGCTTTCCCGCTGGCTCGCTGCAGCGCGGGGTGACGCGCAGCTTGTGGTGGGCACGCGGCTCGCCGTTTATACGCCGTTGCCACGGCTCGGGCTCATCGTCGTCGATGAGGAGCACGATGTCTCGTTCAAGCAACAGGACGGTGTGCGGTATCACGCGCGCGACGTCGCAATCTATCGCGCGCGGCTCCGCGACGTACCGGTGATTCTCGGCAGCGCAACGCCGTCGCTGGAAAGTTACGCACACGCGCGCCGCCGCCGCTATCGCTGGCTCAAGCTGCCACAGCGCGCGATCACACGGTCGGTATTGCCATCGGTGCGCCTCGTTCCGAATCGGGCAGCCGACAGCCGCGAAGGACTCGGAGCGCCGCTCCGCCAGGCGATCGCCGACCGCGTAGCGCGCGGCGAGCAGACGCTGCTCTTCATCAACCGACGCGGCTTCGCGCCATCGCTCCTTTGCGTTGCGTGCGCGTGGAAGGCGATGTGTCGGCGGTGCACGGCGAGACTCGTCGTGCACCGCGACGCCGGAGCGCTGCGCTGCCACCATTGCGGATACACCGAGGGGCTGCCAGCGGCGTGCCCGGCGTGCGGCAACCAGGATCTCCTGCCGCTTGGCTTCGGTACACAACGGCTCGAGCGCGCGCTGGCAGAGCTCTATCCCAGCGCACGAGTAATGCGGGTCGACCGCGACAGCACGCGCCGGAAAGGCATGTTTGCGACGATGCGGCGCGCCATCGCGGCGGGCGAAGTCGATATCCTGGTCGGAACGCAGATGCTCGCGAAGGGACACGATTTCCCGCGCCTCACCCTGGTCGGCGTGCTCGGCGCCGACAATGCGCTCTACAGCGCCGACTTCCGCGCGACGGAGCGGCTGTTTGCGCTGCTCGAGCAGGTGGCCGGGCGCGCTGGGCGAGGCATCATGGCGGGCGAGGTCGTGGTGCAGACCGACTTTCCGGACCATCCGCTTTATGTAGCGCTCGTCGGCCATGATTACGATGGTTTCGCCGAGACTCTGCTCGCCGAGCGTGAGCGCCTCGACCTGCCGCCCTTTGCCCACCTGGCGCTCCTGTCTGCCGAAGCGCCAGGACGCGAGGCGGTCACTGCATTCCTCGAGCGGGCGGTTGCGCATGCTCGCGCGCTGCTCGCGGCAAGCAAGCTTCGCTGTGAAGTATATTCGCCGGTGCCAGCGGGGCTTGCGCGGCGCGCAGGGTTGGAGCGCGGGCAGGTTCTGGTCCAGAGCTCCGAGCGGTCGGCGTTACATGCATTCCTGCCGCGCTGGAGGGCGCTGCTCGAACGGATGCGCCAGCAACGCGTTCGCTGGGTAATCGATGTCGACCCGCTCGCGTTTGCATGACTGCAGCACGGTGAAGGTGCAAGCACTCAAGCTATAATTAAAAAGTTTGCCATCGCTCCCGCAACGACTGCGCCGCCTTGATCGATCCCCGCTCCGAACTCGCCGCTTGCCTGCATGCGGCGATAGCGTGCATTGCGCCGGTTCAACCGGTTCCGCAATTGTCGCTCGAGCGTCCCAAACAGGCGCAGCACGGCGACTACGCGAGCAACGCCGCGTTGCAGCTCGGCAAGACGCTCAAGCGCAATCCGCGCGAGCTCGCCGCCGCGGTCGCCGCAGCAATGGGACCCTCACCCTGGCTCGAGCGCGTCGAAGTCGCCGGTGCCGGTTTCATCAACCTGTTTCTTTCTCCGGCGGCGCGCCAGGCAGTCGTCACCCGCATTCTCGACCAAACCGATCGCTATGGCCGCGCTGCGACCGCGATGTCCGGTCGCGCGATGGTCGAATTCGTGTCCGCAAATCCGACCGGCCCCCTTCACGTGGGTCATGGACGCGGCGCCGCGGTCGGCGACGCGATTGCGACGTTGCTTGAGTGGCAGGGGGCGGAGGTTCACCGCGAATTCTATTACAACGATACAGGGGCGCAGATCGCCAGTCTCGCGCTTTCGGTTCAGGCGCGCGTGCGCCAGACCTACGATCCGGCCGTTCCATTCCCCGAGGATGGCTATCGCGGGGACTACATTCGCGACATTGCGGCCGCGTACTGTTCCGCGCATCCCGACGATCGCGCCGCAGACGACCTCGACGCGATCCGGCGCTTCGCCGTGGCCGCATTGCGGCGCGAGCAGGATTCGGATCTGGCGGCCTTCGGCGTGCGCTTCGACCATTATTATCTGGAATCCTCGCTGTACACGGACGGCAATGTGCAATCCGTCGTCGATCGTCTCGTCGCCAACGGCAAGACCTATGAGAAGGATGGCGCGCTGTGGCTGAAGACAACCGAGTACGGCGATGACAAGGACCGAGTCATGCGGCGCTCCGACGGCAGCTTCACGTACTTCGTTCCGGACATCGCGTATCACGTGACCAAGTGGGAACGCGGATTCGGGCGCGTCGTCAACGAGCAGGGCGCCGACCACCACAGCACGATCGTGCGCGTGCGCGCGGGACTGCAAGCGCTCGAGATGGGCATCCCGGAAGGCTATCCCGACTACGTCCTGCACCAGATGGTCACCGTGATGAAGGGCGGCGAGGAGATGAAGATCAGCAAGCGCGCCGGCGACTACGTCACGGTGCGCGATCTGATCGACGAGGTGGGCCGCGACGCCGTTCGTTTCCTTCTTCTGCTGCGCAAGGCGGATTCGCAGCTTACCTTCGACGTCGATCTCGCGCGCTCGCAGAGCGAGGAGAATCCGGTTTATTACGTGCAATACGTTCATGCCCGCGTGTGCAGCGTACTCGACAAAGCTGGAATACCGTGGGCAACGGCGCCTGCGATGCTGAAAGACGCCGATCTATCAGCGCTGACGAATCCCTACGAACAGGCGCTGCTGCGCCGGCTGGCGGATTTTCCCGACGAGCTCGCGGTCGCTGAGCGCGAACTTGCGCCGCATCTGATCACGTTCTACCTGAAGGAACTGGCAGCGCAATTTCACAGCTACTATAATGCGGAACAATTTCTGGTCGATGATCCCGTGTTACGCCGCGCGCGTCTTGCATTGGTCGTAGCGACCGGCCAAGTCGTGCGCAACGGCTTGGGCGTGCTCGGCGTGAGCGCTCCGGAGAAGATGTAAAAGACTGCCAATGCTTCGCAGACAACCGATGCGGCACTCGCGTGCCGTGCCCAGAACCAGGCAGGCCGGACGCGGCGGCACGTTGCTCGGCATTTTCATCGGCCTGGTGCTCGGCCTGTCGATCGCTGCCGCGGTCGCGTTTTTTCTGGGCAAGAGCGGGCTCACGTCGCCGCTCCAGGCGCCCGGCAATGCGAAGGAGCCCGCGCGAGCCGCGAAGGGAGATCTTGGCGCTCAGGGAACAACGCCGGACAAGCCGCGCTTCGACTTTTACAAGATCCTTCCCGGCGGTGAAGAGCCCAAATCGGGCGTTGATCGACGCCCCGCCGACAAGGGCGCGGAGAGGCCTTTCGACAAGGTCCCGGATGCGGGCAAGGCCACCGAGGCGGCGAAACCCGCCGACCGCTATTGGTTGCAGGCGGGCGCCTTCGCCAGCGCATCGGATGCCGAAAACATGAAAGCGCGCCTGGCGCTGTCAGGCTGGGAAGCGTCGATCCAGGCCGTGTCGTTGCCCGACAAGACGGTGCGCTACCGCGTCCGGCTTGGGCCCTACGACAATACCGACGAGCTCGGCCGCGTCAAGACCGAGCTCGGCGGCCGTGGCTTCGACGTCGCCGTGATCAAAAACCAATGAGGGGCCGTAACTGCGAATTGAACTTTGACGTCGACGACCGGCCCAAGGTCCACTTTCGGCATAACTGCTTTCAGGAGCACTGATGAAGCGATTGGCGATGCATTTTCTGGGCGCGCTTGCGTGGTTCGCCGTGACTGCGGCGGGCGCGGCCGACCTGGTCGAGGGGAAGGATTATGTGCGGCTCAAAAATTCGCAGCCAGTGGAAACGGGCAAGAAGATCGAGGTCATCGAGTTCTTCTCGTATGGCTGCCCGCATTGCCACGACCTCGAGCCGATCCTGCAGACCTGGATGCAGAAGCTTCCCCCAGACGTGCAGTTTCGCCGCGTGCCCGTGATGTTCCAGCAACGCTGGGAAGCACTCGCCAAGATCTACTACACGCTCGATGCCATGGGTGATGAGGCGCGTCTTTCACCCGAGGTTTTCAAAGCGGTGCACGACAACGGCGTGCCTTTGTATCAGGACAAGGCGTTTTTTGACTGGGCGGCGAGCCACGGCCTCGACCGGACCCGCGTGGCGGAGGTATATGCCTCGTTTACGGTGAACAGCAAATTCAACCGCGCCAAGGCGCAGGCGAATGCCTACAACATCCAGTCGGTGCCGATCATGGTCGTCGACGGCAAATTCGTGACCGGGCGCATCGAGCACGCCGCGGTGCCCGCCGTCGTCGACGCGTTGATTGCCAAGGCCCGCGCCGAGCGCGCGAAGTCCTGATCGCTCTTGGATCGCACCGAGCAGGGCGGCGCGGCGGCGCGCCGCGTGAAAGTCTTCCTGACCGGCGCGTCCTCCGGCATCGGTGCCGCGCTTGCGCGGCAATACGCTCGGGAAGGCGCGCAACTCGGTTTGTTCGCGCGGCGCGCCGATGCGCTTGCCGCATTCGCGGCGACGCTGCGCCCCCTGACACCCGAGATATATGCTGGCGATGTCCGCGATGAATCCGCGCTGCGTTCGGCCGCAATGGACTTCACCACAAGGCACGGCGCCGCCGATGTCGTCATCGCCAATGCGGGCATCTCACGCGGAACGCTGACCGAATACGCCGGGGACAACGCAGATTTTCGCGCGACGTTCGACACCAATGTGCTGGGCATGCTGCATACGTTCCAGCCGTTTCTGCCCGCGATGCGTGCGGCCCGGGCCGGCAAGCTGGTCGGGATAGCAAGCGTAGCCGGCTTTCGCGGCTTGCCCGGCGCCGGCGCGTACTCGGCGTCGAAGGCCGCCGCGATCAATTATCTCGAAGGCCTGCGGGTCGAGATGGTGGGCAGCGGTATCGAAGTGATCACGATCTGTCCGGGCTACGTGGCCACGCCGATGACCGCGAACAACCCGTATCGGATGCCATTCCTGCTTTCTGCCGACCGCGCGGCGTGGCAGATCGTTCGCGCGATCGCCTCGGGACGGCGCTTCTATGTCTTGCCGTGGCAGATGCGCTGGGCCGGTCGGCTCCTCCGGCTCCTGCCGCGGGCGATCTACGATCGCGCGTTCGCGAATGCGCCGCGCAAGCCGCGCGGCGATCCCTAGAGCCCGCGCAGTTCCGCTTCGAATCGTCGCCGACGAAAGGACAGGGCCGCAGGAGCGGCCCGGGGTGCGGAAACGCGAAGCCGTTGCTACAGCGGGACGCGGACGCCGACCGTGACTGCCTGATAATTGCCGTCGTTCTTGCCCGCTGTGGCATTGACGCTGACGAACCCGGTGACTTTGCTGTTGCCGAGCTCGCCGCTGGCGCCGATGTCGAACAAGGCGTAATTGTCGTCGGGTCTCAACGCGGGGAGACCGAAACCGACTCCGCCGGTTGACACCAGGCCGGCGCGGACGATGCGGTCGTCGTTGTTGTAGTCCTTCTCCCAGGTCACGCGCGCATACGGCCGCAGCCAGCCGAGATTACCGTTGGCTTGCCAGCCGATGCTCGACACGAGCGAGTCGCGCTTCTGATGCCCGAAGGACATCGCGGTGCTGCTCGTACCCGTTTCCGACCACGCGTACACCTTCGCTTCCTGGTAGGTCAGCCGCGCGAACGGCCCGTGAACCCAGTTGCCGTAGTTGAACCAGTATCCGCCGAGGACGCGGCCCATGAGATGCGTGCCGCGCGTGGACCCGCTTTCGGTCCGGGTGCCGGCGCCCAGCGTGATCGTGCGGTGAATATCGCGGAAGTCGAGGTCGCCCCCGCCAACGCTCCCGCCGACGTACCACGGCCCGTCGCCATAGCCGACGTACGCCGTCAGCGTCGCTTCGTTCAGCTTGAAACCGCCGCCGCTATTGCCCAGCGACGACTTGTCCTCGGTGTAGCCGAAAGCGATGCCTGCAAGCAGACGGTCGGTAAGCTTCATGTCGCCGCCAACCACGACCGAGTTCGCCTGGCTGTCACCGCCGCCGAAGTCGTTGCTGCGATCGTAATTGCCGTAGTCATAAATCGCATACGCTTCGAACTTGTTCAGTGCGCGCGGCGCGCCGACGGCCGACATCATGCGTCCGTCGAGCGCGCGGAAGGTCGCCTGCTCGACCTGGAGCGGTGCTTCGGCGAGCAGGCTGATCTTCTGCGGCGCCTCGATCACCGATGCGGCGTAGTCAGCAAGGATCTTGTGTCCTGCGGTCGTCGGATGCACGGTGTCGGCGAAAAGATAAGTCTGCGCCGCGTTCGGTGCGACCAGCGTCGCCGACGTGCAGATGAGCGAGCTCGGCGTCGTACAGGCCGGCGTCGTCACGTTCGTAAAGCCGAACGCTGCCGGGTCGGCGATGGCTTCGTTGAGTAGCGCAAAGCTGTTAAGGCGGATGACATCGACGTGGAGCGCGTCGAGTCCGGCGAAGAGCGTGCTGTTGTAAAAACTCGACAGCGCGGTGATCGTCGCGCCCTGTCCCGACCCGACGCCGAACGGCGTCTTTCCGATGTCCGGCACATTCCAAACGATGATGTAGCGCGCACCCGCAGCGTTCAATTGACCGACCTGCTGCACAAGCTGCGTCGCCGCAGTCGCCAGATTCGCCTGGACCTGCGCAGACGTTGCGGCCCCGGCCGCCGCGAGGCCAAGCTGGAAGAAGACGTCGTTCGCACCCGCCCATACCGAGTACAGCGCGCCGGAATTGACCGCGCCTTTGCCGAGAAAGGTTTGCACTTGTGTGGTGACCGGCGTTGCCGTTCCCGTCGGCGGCGTGTTCGGCACGCCCGGCAGCTGCGATACGCGCGCGCCGCCTTCGGCATAGTCGTTGCCGCCCTGGTTCGCCGGCGTCGCGGTGAATCCATAACGTTGCGCAATGACTTCCGCCCAGATCGGTCCCGGATTGGTTGTGAATTTCCCGGTGCCCGGAGGCAGCACCGGCTTGAACGAGCCGGCGTCTGACAGACTGTCGCCGAAGAAATAGAAGCCGCTGAACTGCGCCGCGGCTTCGCCGTGACCTAGCCCCAAACCGATGAACAACGCCGATGCGAGTACCGCTCTTTTCATCCTGCGCATGATGAATCTCCTCTCCGGTCGCATGTCAAATTGATTTTGCGGCATTGTAAGACAAATTGCCGGCGACGCTGCGTCATCCAGTCAACGCGCATCACGGTGTCGCGTTCAACGCGATCGACGGGCGGAGAAATACGTATGGGCGGAGCGGCGGGCGCTTGGCGGCGGAATTTGTTCGGATGGCTCGGCGCGGGCGCTAACCCCGGCGCGGGCATTACTCCTGCGCCGGCCGGTCTAGGCGCCGAATAAAACGGCCCGGCGCTCCGGGAGAGCCGGGCCGCTTCGAGTGGCTGCGTTTTCAGTTGGCGAGCAGCGCGAGCCGCTTGCCGTCGACGACCTTGACGCGGTCGCCCTGCTTGAACGCGGGCTTCGCGCCCGACGTGATCGATTGCTTCGAGCCATCGTCGAGGCGGACGGAGACCACCCAGTAGGTCTTCTTCTTGGCGTTCTTCTCGATCTGATTGCCGGCGTACGCGCCCGCTCCCGCGCCGAGGATTGTCGCGGCGGTGTTGCCCCGTCCCGAACCGATCTGATGCCCGAGCACGCCCCCGACGACGCCGCCCGCGATGAGACCCGCGCCAGAACCCTCGCCCTTCTTCTCGACGTAGCGCACTGACTCGACGACGCCGCAGCTCGCGCAGGGCGTCGTGGCAGGCGTGCCTGGCAGCGGTTGCCCGTTTGCCACGGCGCAGAAGGCGAGCGTGGCGGCAGTGATGAACATGGATCGCATTGTCACCTCCATGAAGTTGCCTTCACAGCGATCAACTATACCAAACTGCCCGAAATCGGATCGAGGTGCTCCGATCTGTCACCGCACATCGGCGCGCTGGCGCGCGTAACTACCCGGTGCCGCCTCGATCACGCGGGCGCGGGTCTTGCCGACCGCTTTGCCCACTTCGCGCGCCGCAACTTGAGGACCCAGGTACGGCTGCAACCAGTCGATCCAGTCTTTCCACCAGGATCCAGGGTGCTGCTTGGCGCCCTTGAACCACTCCTCGGCGGTCGCGGGCAGTTTCTCGTTGGTCCAGTAGCCGTATTTGCTCGCCTCGGGAGGGTTGATCATGCCGGCGATGTGCCCCGACCCGGAGAGCACAAACCGTGATTTTCCACCGAGGAGCTGTGTCCCCGCGTAGGTCGTCTTCCACGGCGCGATATGGTCCTCGATCGCCGATACGAAATACGCCGGGACCGCGACCTTCGACACGTCGATGGGAGTTCCGGCCAGCGAGATGCCGCCCGGCTCGCGCAGCTTGTTCCTCATATACATATTGCGCAGGTAAAAACTGTGCATTTTTGCCGGCATCCGCGTCGAGTCCTGGTTCCAGTGCAGGAGATCGAACGGGAACGGGTCGCGTCCCATGAGGTAATTGTTGATGACGAACGACCAGATGAGGTCGTTGCTGCGAAGCATGTTGAAGGTGTTCGCCATGTGCGAACCCTCGAGATAGCCGCGCTCGCTCATCTTGCGTTCGAGCGAAGAGACCTGCTCTTCGTCGATGAACACCTCGAGCTCTCCGGCGCCGGTGAAATCGATCAGCGAGGTCATGAAGCTGGCGCTGACGATGCGCTTGTCCTTCTTCGCCGCCAGATGGCCGAGCGCGGCGGCGAGCAGCGTGCCGCCGAGGCAGTAGCCCAGGACATTGGCGTCCTTCTCGCCGGTCACCTTCTCGATCGCGTCGAGCGCCGCCAGCGGGCCCTCGAGCATGTAGTCGACGAAGTCCTTTGCAGCATGGCGCTCGTCCGGGTTGACCCACGAGATCACGAACACCGTGAGCCCTTGCGCCACGCACCACTTGATCAGCGAATTCTTTTCCCGGAGATCGAGGATGTAGTACTTGTTGATCCACGGCGGCATGATCAGCAGCGGCCGCTTCGCCACCTTCGCGGTCGCAGGCTCGTACTGAATCAGCTGCATCAGGTCGTTCTGGAACACGACATGTCCCGGCGTCGTTGCGATGTTGACGCCGAGCTCGAAGGCCTTGCTGTCGGTCATCGAGATCTTGAGCTGGCCGTTGCCGCGCTCGATGTCGTCGAGAAGGTTATTGAGGCCCTTGACGAGGTTCTGTCCGCCGGACGCGATCGTCTCGCGGAATACCTCGGGATTGGTCAGCGCGAAATTCGACGGCGCCAGCGCGTCGATGTACTGGCGCGTGAAGAAATCGACCTTCCTGCGCGTGTGCTCGTCGAGCCCTTCGACGTTGGCGACGGTGTTGTGCAGCCAGCGCGCGGCGATGAGGTACGACTGCTTGACGTAGTCGAACAGGAAATGCTCCTCCCAGTCCTCGTGCCGGAAGCGCTTGTCGCTTTTCGCCGGCTCGACCACGGGCGTCGTGGACTGGCCCATCAGCTTGAGCATCGACGACTGCCACAGCGCCGAATATTCCCACCAGAGATTCATCTGCGTCTCGGCGAGGCGATAGGGATTGGAAAGCATTTTCGCCGCCAGCTCGAGGAACGCCTGGGTCAAGCCGAATTCATCGGTCACCATCGACTTGCCGGCGGCGGCCTGCCGGGCAATGAAGTCGCCGAGAACCTTGGCGCTCTTGTCGGCGGCGCTGGCCAGCGACTCGGCCAGCGCGACCGGATCATAGTCCGGTCTTTCGGCGACGGTTTCAGTGGCGGCCATCGTTCTCCTCCATGGTCACGCTATTGTAGTCTGCCCGGTCAGGCAGCGACAAAGCGGACGGCGCGATCCGCGGCGACCAGACGCTTGACGCGCCCGCGGTGCCATAGATGATTCAGGTGGGCGATGGCCTCGCCCATCGCGAAAAAGCGCTGCTGCAGGTCGAGCTCGCGGCGGAAGAGCACCGGCACGATGTCCGCGGCGGTGACAGGGAGGCTCGCCGCGGCTTCGAGCTCGGCAAGGCGGGAAACGTGGTGGGCGCGCAGCTGTTCGACGCGGGCGGCAACGCCCACAAAGGGCAGGCCGTGCGACGGCAGGACGAGCGTGCCGGAGGGCAACTCGGCGATACGGTCGAGTGAGGCGAGAAAGCGGCCCAGCGGATCGCCGTCCGGCTCGACGGGCCAGACGCTCACGTTGGTGCTGATCCTGGGCAGGAGCATGTCGCCGGAAATGAGCACACCCAACTCGGCACAATAAAGCGAGGCGTGCTCGGGCGAATGACCGTACCCGGGAATCACTCGCCAGCGTTGCGGCCCGATCGCGATCTCGTCGCCGGCCGCAAGACGCTCGAAGTAGAGCGGCAGTTCGGGGACGCCTCTACGGTAGGCGTTGCCGCGGGCCTCCAGCGCCGCGACATGCTCGGCCGCGAGTCCATGCGCCCGGAATAGGGCGGAGATCGCGGCGACGCCATAGCCGGCGCGCTCGTCACTGACGGCGTGCGCAGTCAGATACTCCGCCTGCGGCATCGTGACCGCGCAGTCCGAGCGCGCAGCAAGCCATGCCGCATTACCAACGTGATCGGGGTGGTAATGCGTCGCGATGACACGGCGAATCGGCCGGCCCTTGAGCGTGCCCGCGAAATGCTGTTGCCAAAGCCCGCGCGTCGCAGCGTCGCCATAGCCGCAATCGACCTGTGTCCAGCCGTCACCGTCCGCGAGCAACCAGAGATTGATATGGTCAAGCGCGAAAGGCAGAGGCATGCGCAACCAGATGACGCCGGGCATCACCTCTCGCGACGCTGCCGCCGGCGGCGCTTCGACCCAGCGAAATTGCAGGACGTTGTCCGTGACCGCGAGGGAGGCGTTCATGAGTCTTGCGGATGCATGCCTCAACTCAGTTCGCTGGAGAGGCGATTGTGCAATGCAGCATCGTCATCGAATACCCTCCCCGTGTCAAGTCTGGCGAGGTGAGCCTTTATGGTATCTTGACCCGTCCGCCGCCATCGTGCGCCTGCATCGCCGTGCCGTCCCGCGCCGAATCCGTCATCTACTCGATTTCCGACCTAGCCCGCGAATTCGCGCTGACGACGCGCGCGATCCGCTTCTACGAGGACGAAGGCCTGCTTGCGCCGCGCCGCAGCGGGCGCAGCCGCATCTATGGCGAGCGCGAACGCGTGCGCATCAAGCTCATTCTGCGCGGCAAGCGGCTGGGCCTTTCGTTGTCGGAAATTCGCGAGTTGCTCGATCTCTATGAAGCGACCAAGAGCGAGCGGCCGCAGCTCCTCAAGTTCTTGCAGGTGCTCGCCCAGCGGCGGGCCATGCTTAATCAGCAGCAGGAAGACATCGCGATCGTGCTCTCCGAAATCGACTCGCTCGAGAAACAGTGCCGCAAGCGACTTCGGCTCGGAGCGAACGGCGGCACGGGCTAGCCGTGGCGGCGCCTGTTTGACGTTTACGTAAACGTCAGTCAGAATCCTATTTCGTCTTTTTGCCTTCCCGATCACGATGTCGCCTCGACCTGCCACCGCAGCCGCCGGCACGGCATTCGCCCCCCTCAATCCGGAGTACGAGGCACGGGTCCGGGCGAGCTTCGGACGCCAGGGCGCGATGCACTTGATCGGCGCGCGGCTGTCCGTACTTCGACCCGGCTATTGCGCCATCGAGCTCCCCTTTCGCGAAGACCTCACACAACAGCACGGCTACGTGCACGCGGGAATCGTCGGCGCCATCGTCGACTCGGCGGGCGGTTATGCCGGCTTTACACTTTTTCCGGCCGACGCGAGTGTCCTGACCGTCGAATACAAGCTCAATCTCCTCGCGCCGGCGGCGGGTGAGCGCCTCGTCGCGGAAGCGCAGGTCGTCAAGCCCGGGCGGACGCTCGCCATCACCCGCGGCGAGGTTTACGCGGAAGCGGACGGCAAGCGCACGCTTTGCGCGATCATGCAGCAGACGCTGATCGTGCTGGCGGGCAAAGCCGACGCCTGATCGAGGATCGAATCGATTATCGAGATGCTGAACTTCCCCGCATTGGATTTTCATCTCGGCGAAACGATTGGCATGCTGCGCGAGAGCGTGCAGGATTTTGCCGCCGCGGAGATCGCACCGCGCGCCGCGGAGATCGACCGGAGCAACCAGTTCCCGATGGATCTCTGGCGCAAGATGGGCGATCTCGGCCTGCTCGGGATGACTGTCGAGGAAGACTACGGCGGCACCGATATGGGTTATCTCGCGCATATTGTCGCGATGGAGGAGATCAGCCGGGCGTC
>VBCS01000164.1 GCA_005888955.1 Betaproteobacteria bacterium | reverse complement strand
TGTTAAGCGGCGCCGGAACGCTTGCAATGGAGCAGAAGCACCTTGTGCTCGCCGGCGCGCTCCGCTCCGACGACGGTTACTTCGAGTTTCGGCGTCCGACGGCTGACGCCCTGGGCGACGATGTCGTCGTGCGCGGACGCGAGCGCAAGGCGGCGCCTGGACTTGCGCGGGTTCCGTTCGCCGTCGATCTCGAACTCGACTTCGGCGATCGCTTCGAGATCATCGGCGAGGGCCTTGACGCCATCGTCGCGGGCAAGGTTCACGTCGTCACCGCCGCCGACGGCACTCTGACCGGTCGGGGCGCTATCAACGCTGAACGCGGCACGTATACCGCGTACGGGCAGCGGCTGACCATCGAACGGGGCAAGCTTTACTTCGACGGGCCGCTCGACAATCCGGGGCTGGACGTGCTGGCTCTGCGCAAGAATCTCCAGGTCGAGGCGGGCGTCGAAGTCACCGGCACCGTGCGCGTCCCCCGCGTGCAGCTTACCTCGACGCCGCCCGTTCCCGACAACGAGAAGCTGTCATGGCTCGTCGTCGGCCATGGGCTCGATCGCGCGAGCAACGCCGACCTGTCGGCGCTGCAGATCGCCTTCGCTGCGGCAACCGATCCGAACGCCCCTCCGATCGGGCAGCGCGTCGCGCGCACACTGGGGTTCGACGACATCAGCGTGCGTTCCTCGGACGCTTCGCGCGCGACAACGTCCGGCGCAACAAGTCAAGTCGTCGCGGTCAGCAAGCGCCTTACCGACAACCTGTCGCTCATCTACGAGCAGGGACTGTCGGTCGCGAACAATGCGCTGAAGATCGAGTACGCGCTCTCGCGCGGGCTCACGCTGCGCGCGGAAGCGGGCCTGGTCAGCGGCGTGGGAATCTATTACAGCCGATCGTTCGACTGACTGCGCCACCGCGGCTGCCCGGCGCGAAGCAGAAGCCTCCATGACCCTTTGGGCGCCTTCGCCGCCGAGCCCTCGAATGGTATCGTGAGCCGCATGTCGACTCCACCGCACACGTTCGTACTGCCGACGCTGCCACAGCTACGCGAGACGACGGTGTTCACCCGGAAAATCTGCTACTACGACATTGGTCAGGGCCCGCCGCTCGTCCTCGTTCACGGCGTGGGTGGGGACGCGGACCAGTGGGCCTTCTGCTTCGATGCACTTGCGGCGTCGCATCGGATCATCGTGCTCGATCTGCTCGGCTTCGGGCGCTCGGACAAGCCGCTAATCGATTACCGCATCGCCGGGTTTGTCGAGGTGCTCGATCGATTCCTCACCAACATCGGAATTGCACGCGCGCATTTCCTCGGTCATTCGCTCGGCGGCTGGATCGTCACCGCGTTCGCCTTGCGGTTCCCGGAAAAGGTCGAACAACTCGTCCTGAATGATGCAGCGGGCATCGACGATGGCGCGTGCCCAATTCCGGTCGACCTGAAAATTTCCACTCGCGCCAACCTGCGCAACGCGTTCAAATGCATGTTCCACGACGAGGGGATGGTGACTGAGGAGCTCGTTGATCTCGCTTACTCTCTGCACCTCGAGCGAGGCGACGGTTACACCATCCGCAGCGTGCTGGAAACCCTCGCTAATCCATGGGAGAAGCTCGACGGGAAGCTCGACGGGCTTCGGGTTCCCACGCTGATCCTTTGGGGCGAAGACGACGCCATCACACCGCTGTCGATGGCGCGCGCATTCCACAGGGAAATCGTCGGGTCGCGTCTGCAAATCATCGAACGTTGCGGGCATCTGCCGCCTCTTGAACGGCCAGATGAGTTCGTGGCCGCGGTCACGAGTTTTCTTCGGCCCGCGTCGGATCGCAGCATTTCCCCGGGGACGGCCGGGTCAAAATAGATTTTTACCAGCGTGTTGCGTGGGCCGCGGACGGGCTACAGGCGATCGACAGCGAAAGCAAGAACACCTGACTGCGTGCAGAGATTGGCGCGCCCGACAGGAGTCGAACCTGTGACCTTTGGCTTCGGAAACCAACACTCTATCCAACTGAGCTACGGGCGCACGCGGCGATTCTACCTCGGCGCTGCAAAGTGCGTCCACCTAAGTCCGCGCTCGGAGCCGCGCGTTATAATGCGCGCTTTGTCTCGCAGCATGCGGGCCGCGGCCACCGCAGCAAATTCGCCAGGAAGACGATGAGCGACAAGCACAGCTCCTTCATCAAGACGCCGAAACAACTCGTCATCGTCGTCCTTCTCGCGTTCGCAGTAACGATTGCGCTTATCGTGCTCCTGTCGCAACTCGTCACCGGCGTGCGCTCGCCCGGGAACCGGGATGACCAAACCGGCGTGCTCAACCGCATCAAGCCGGTCGGCGAGGTCACCATCGCCGACGCGACCGCGCCGCAAGCTGGCATGACGGGTGAACAGGTTTATCAGGACGTGTGCAAGACCTGTCACGAGGCGGGCCTCGTCGGAGCGCCCAAGTTCGGCGACAAGGCGGCATGGGCGCCGCGCATCAAGCGCGGAATCGACGCGCTCTACGCCAGCGCGATCAACGGCAAGGATCAGATGCCGCCCAAAGGCGGCAATCGCAATCT
>VBCS01000163.1 GCA_005888955.1 Betaproteobacteria bacterium | reverse complement strand
GTCGTGGCGGCCATGATGTGGGACACCGGCGGCTGGAAGCTCAACAGTGAGAATCAGGACATCCAATACATCGCGCCCAAATCGGGCGCGCTCGGCTGGATCGATACCTATGCGCTGCCGGCCAAGGGCCGCAACGACGCCGCGGCTTATGCCTGGATAAACTTCAACATGCGACCAGAGATCGCGGCCAAGGTAGCCGCGTCGGCAGGTAATTTCACCGCGGCAAAGGGCGCGGATCAGCTGATGGACGCCAAGCTCAAGGCGCAGTTTGCAAAGAGCTTCCCCGAAGCGGCGTTGAAGAACATCAAATGGTATCCGGCAGTACCGGCCGGAATCGAGGACATCGAAGGCAAGGTGCTCGACCGCGTCAAAGCGGCGAACTGACGCATTGCCGACGCGCCTGCCTCGCCCCGTGACAGGGGCGCGTCGCGTTACGACCACTCAGAATGGCGATGCCGGACCTCGACCTCGAAGTCGATCGGGTCAGCAAGCGTTACGGCGCGCACCTCGCGGTCGACGACCTGTCGCTCGCGGTGGGGCGCGGCAGCTTCTTTTCGATTCTCGGACCCTCGGGCTGCGGCAAGACGACGCTGCTCCGACTCATCGCGGGATTTCTCGAGCCGGACTCCGGTGACGTGCGCATAGGCGGCCGCTCGATGCGGGGCGTGCTGCCCAATCGCAGGCCGGTCAACATGGTATTCCAGCACCTTGCGCTTTTCCCGATGATGTCGGTCGGCGAAAACGTCGGCTACGGGCTCGCGCGCCGTGGCGCCGCCCAGCCGCTGATTCGCGAGCGCGTGGCAACGATGCTCAAGCGAGTCGGCCTGCCGGGTGCGGAAGGCAAGCGGATCGATCAGCTGTCGGGTGGCCAGAAGCACCGCGTCGCGATCGCGCGGAGTCTCGTGCTCGAACCCACGCTGCTCCTCCTCGACGAGCCGCTGGGCGCGCTCGATCTCAAGCTCCGCGAGCACATGAAGATCGAGCTGAAGCAGCTGCAGGCGGACTTCGGCACGACCTTCGTGTACATCACGCACGACCAATCCGAGGCGCTGGTGCTGTCCGATCATGTTGCGGTGATGAGCGCAGGGCGCTTCGAGCAGGTTGGTACGCCACAGGAACTCTACTATCAGCCGCGAACGCCGTTCGTCGCGGGCTTCGTCGGCGCCAACAATCGGCTGACCGGGGCTGCCGCGCGCGCCGACGGCCACTTCGTCGAGCTCGAGAGTGCGCAAGGCTTGACGGTTCAGGCGCGACCGTCGGGTCCGATTGCTGCCGGCGATGTGGTCGAGGCATTCGTCCGCCCGGAAGTCGTGAGCCTCGCGCATGATGCGGCGGAGCTTGCACCGATGCAGCGCTTCGTCGGCCGCGTCGAAAGCCTGCTCTTCGACGGCGCGAACTCGGCGGTGCTCCTGCGCGAGTTGCGTACCGGCACCGAGTTCCGCGTCGCGTTGCCGCAGACGGGTGAGTTCGCCGATCTGCGCGAGGGCGAGCAAGTGGCCTTCGGCTTCGATCCGCAGCGTGCGGTGTGCTTCGAGGTCACCCGTACATGACTGCAACGGCCAGCGCCGATCTCGCGGCGCCGCGCACGCGACTGGCGCTCTTTCTGCTGTTCGCTCCGGCGCTTATCTGGCTGCTCGGCCTGATTGTCTTGCCGCACGTCGACCTCGCGGCGCTGTCGCTCCGCGCGCGCGTGGCGCCGCGCACCTACGAATTCAGCTTCGCCAACTACCGCACGTTCATCGACGAGCCGCTGTATTGGCACACCTTCGTGCGCACGGCGGCCATGTCGATCATCGCGACAGCATGCACGCTGTTGATCGCCTTCCCGACCGCGTGGTACATCGTCAAGATCGCGCGCGGACAAGCAAAGTCCATGCTGCTCGTCCTCTGCCTGATCCCGTTCTGGGTCAGCGAGACCGTGCGCACGCTCGGCTGGATGATCCTGCTGCGCGAATCGGGGGTCGTGCCTCATTTTCTCGTCGCACTTGGAATCACTGCACAGCCGGTTGAATTGCTCTATCACGACGCGACGATCCTCGTCGGGCTGGTTTATACGTCGCTGTTGTTCATGATCGTGCCGTTGGCCAATGCGCTGGAAAGCCTGGACGACGCTTTGATCGAGGCGGCGTACGACCTCGGCGGCAATGCGTGGTCGATTCTGCGCCAGATCGTGATCCCCCACGCCGCGCCGGGGATCGCCGCGGGCTCGATCGTCGTGTTCATGCTGACGCTGGGCAACTATCTGACCCCGACGCTGCTCGGGGGCAAGAATTCGCTATGGTTTACCGAGCAGATCTACGCGCAGTTCATCACCCGCTTCAACTGGGAGCAAGGCGCGGCGTTCGGCTTTCTGCTGTTGATGCTCTCCACGGCCATCGTCTGGCTAGGCCTCGCAGTGAGCGGGCAGCGGTTCGGCGACGTGATGCGCCGCGCATGATTCATTCTCTGCCGCGATCGCTCCTCACACGCGCCGCCTCCGGCGCATACGTGGCATCCTTCTTTGCATTCCTCTTCCTGCCGCTCATCGTCGTGGCCGTGTTTGCCTTCAACGACGCCAACTATCCGGCGCCGCCTTGGCGCGGATTCACCGCCGACTGGTTCATCGGCGGGGTCGGGCGCGTCGGGCTGTTCGCCGATCGACCATTGCTCGCCAGCCTCGGGACCAGCGCGATCGTCGCCGCCTGGGTTACCGTGTTGTCGGTCGCAGTCGGCGCTGCCAACGCCTTTCTGCTCGAGCGCGTGCGCTTCCGCGGCAAGTCGCTGCTCGCGCTCGCCATGCTGGCGCCCCTGGTGATCCCGGGAGTGATCCTCGGCATATCGATCCTGGCGTTTGCGAGCCGTCTGGCGCAGTTTGCCGACGATTTTATCGGTGTCGAGCTCGAGTTTCTGCGTCCCGGATTACCGCTGGTAGTGATTGGTCAGTTCTCGTACATCGTATCGATCGCGACTCTGATGATCGCGGCGCGGCTCAAGCGCTTTGACACGACCCTGGAAGAAGCGGCCTTGAACCTGGGCGCTTCGCGCGCCGGGGTGCTGCGCACGATCACGCTGCCCTACCTGCAGCCTGCTCTCGTCGGTGCCGGCGCAATCGCGTTTCTGATGTCGTTCGAGAACTTCAACACGACGCTCATGCTCGTCGGATCGGACCCGCCGCTGACCGTCATGATGTACGGCCGCATGCGTGAAGGCGCGAGTCCGGTGCTCAATGCCGTGAGCCTGTTTCTGATGATCGCATCGGCGCTTCTGGCGCTCGCACTGCTGCAACGGCCAGACGCGCGGCAGGATTAGAGCCGGCGACCCGGGCGAGGCCATCACGCGCCCTGGCGGTCAAGCGCCGTAGCTGCGCAAGCCGCCCACTGCCGACCGGCTTGCGGTGCGGCGCGGTTGCACCGTGGCGGGCGGCGGGTATCATGAACGCCCGCGGCGCAATAGAGCCGGCGCGACACGAGGGGCGCCGCGCCGGCGCATAAATGACAAGGAGTTCCGACGATGCCCGCACCCGATCCAGGCGGCATGACTTTTCCGCGACTGCTCAAGAAGCATGCCGCGGAACGCGGCGCTCGTCCCGCGACCCGCGAGAAGGACCTCGGCATCTGGCAGACGTGGACCTGGGCGCAAGTCGCGGCCGAAGTGCGCGCGCTCGCCTGTGGCCTCGCCGCGCAGGGATTTAAGCGCGGCATGCATCTCGCGATCATCGGCGACAACCGGCCGCGGCTGTATTGGTCGATGACCGCGGCGCAGGCGCTGGGCGGGGTGCCGGTACCGCTCTACCAGGACGCGCCCACCCCGGAATTCGTCTACGTGCTCAACAATGCCGAGATCGCCTACGCGGTGGTCGAGGACCAGGAGCAGGTCGACAAGGTCGTCGAGGCAACCTCGCAGGTGCCGACCCTGAAGCATATTTACTATGACGACCCGCGGGGGCTACGCAACTACGAGGGCGTGACGAGCTTCGAGCAGCTCCTGCTACTCGGCCGCGAATTCGATCGCGCGCATCCGGACTTCTACGAGGCCGAAGTAGCCAAGGGGCGGCCGGAAGACGTCTCGATCATGCTCTACACCTCGGGCACGACCGGCAAACCCAAGGGCGTGTGCCAGACGCACCAGTCCTTCATCGACGCCGCGAGGAGCGGCGTGGCCTTCGACCATCTGACCGCCGACGAAGACATCCTTTCGTATTTGCCGATGGCGTGGGTAGGCGATCATCTTTTTTCGTACGCGCAGTGGATGGTTGCAGGCTTTACGATCAACTGCCCCGAGTCGGGCGACACCGTGATGACCGATTTGCGCGAGATCGGTCCGACGTATTACTTCGCTCCACCGCGCGTGTTCGAGAATCTCCTCACGCAGGTCATAATCCGGATGGAGGACGCGAGCGCGCTCAAGCGCTGGCTCTTCGCCTATTTCACCGGCGTCGCGCGGCGTTGCGGCTCCGAGATTCTCGACGGGCGGCCAGTGTCTGTCGTCGACCGGGCGCTCTACGCGATCGGCGATGTGCTGGTGTACGGGCCGCTGCGGAACGTCCTCGGCATGAGCCGCATACGCATCGCGTACACGGCCGGCGCGGCGATCGGCCCCGATCTGTTCCGCTTCTATCGCTCGATCGGCGTGAATCTGAAGCAGCTCTACGGTTCGACCGAGACCTGCGCCGCGGTCTGCCTGCAGCCCGATGGCGAGATCAAGTTCGACAGCGTCGGCAAGCCCGTCCCCGGCATCGAAGTTCGGATCGGCGACAACGGGGAGGTGCTCGTGCGCGGGCCGATCCTGCTCAAGGAGTATTACAAGCGGCCCGACGCGACCGCCGAATCGATGGATGCGCAAGGATATTTCCACACCGGCGACGCCGGGTTCTTCGATGAAGACGGACACCTGAAGATCATCGATCGCGCCAAGGACGTCGGCAAGCTCGCGACCGGCGCGATGTTCGCGCCCAATTACATCGAGAACAAGCTCAAGTTCTTTCCGCACATCAAGGAGGCGGTGGCTTTCGGCAACGACCGCGACAAGGTGTGCGCGTTCATCAACATCGACATCGGCTCGGTCGGCAACTGGGCCGAGCGGCGCGGGATTCCGTACTCCGGTTATACCGATCTCGCCGCCAAGCCCGAGGTTTACGAGCTCGTGCGTGAATGCGTCGAGAAGGTCAACGCCGAGCTTGCGAACGAGGGTTCGCTCTCCGACTCGCAGGTGCGGCGGTTTCTGATCCTGCACAAGGAGCTCGACCCGGACGACGACGAGCTTACGCGCACGCGCAAGGTGCGGCGCGGCTTCGTCGCGGAGAAGTACGCGGTGCTGATCGACGCGCTGTACTCGGGAAAACCCTCGCAGTACATCGAGACACAGGTGAAATTCGAAGACGGCCGCACGGGCAACGTGAAGGCCGACCTGAGGATCATCGACGTCGCGCCTCAGCCGCCTCTCGCCAAGGCGGCGTGACTGCAGCTATTGCGGGCGAGCAACCGATGGCGAAGCCCTAAGTGCCGGTGAAGCGATCATGGCCGACCTGAGCAATCGCGACCGGATCACTTTTCACGACACCATGGAAATGCTGGAGGTCGATTTTTCGAACAAGACCTTCAGCAATGCGGCGGACGCCGACGCGTTCTACGATGAGGCGGACCGGCAGCTGGCGGCCACGGGCCGGCGCTGGTACTTCCTGATCAACTATACGGATTGCGTCATTGCGCCCGAGGCGTGGGAGCGCTTCGCGGCGCGCGGCAAGCAGACCAACGTCGCGCACGGCCTCGGCACGGTGCGCGTGGGCGCCAGCGAGCAAACCCGCGAAGCGATCCGCCAGCACGCGGGACGCGAGATGTTTCGCGCGAACATGTTCGCCACGCGCGACCAGGCGATGCTCGCGCTCGGAGAGATGCGCAAGCGCAAGTTGGATACGGGTGCGGCCGCGGAGGGCGCATTTCTCCGCGTCGAGAACATTCACCTGCGCTTCGGCGGGGTCCGGGCGATCACCGGCGTGGGATTCCACGTGAATCGCGGCGAAATCTCCTCCATCATCGGTCCGAACGGCGCGGGAAAAAGCTCGATGCTGAACATCATCAACGGCGTGTACCGCCCGCAGACCGGCACCGTGACCTTTCTTGGCCGGACGCACCACCACATGCGTCCGCACGAGGCCGCCGAGCAGGGCATCGCGCGCACCTTTCAGAACATCGCGCTCTTCAAGGGCATGACGGTGCTCGACAACATCATGACCGGGCGCAACCTGAAAATGAAGACGAACTTCGTGCTGCAGGCCGTCTTCTGGGGACCGGCGCGGCGCGAGGAGCTGGAAAACCGGCACAAGGTCGAAGAGGTCATCGACTTCCTCGAGATCCAGCACATCCGCAAGGTGCGGGTCGGGCGCGTCGGGCTGTTCGCCGATCGACCATTGCTCGCCAGCCTCGGGACCAGCGCGATCGTCGCCGCCTGGGTTACCGTGTTGTCGGTCGCAGTCGGCGCTGCCAACGCCTTTCTGCTCGAGCGCGTGCGCTTCCGCGGCAAGTCGCTGCTCGCGCTCGCCATGCTGGCGCCCCTGGTGATCCCGGGAGTGATCCTCGGCATATCGATCCTGGCGTTTGCGAGCCGTCTGGCGCAGTTTGCCGACGATTTTGTCGGTGTCGAGCTCGAGTTTCTGCGTCCCGGATTACCGCTGGTAGTGATTGGTCAGTTCTCGTACATCGTATCGATCGCGACTCTGATGATCGCGGCGCGGCTCAAGCGCTTTGACACGACCCTGGAAGAAGCGGCCTTGAACCTGGGCGCTTCGCGCGCCGGGGTGCTGCGCACGATCACGCTGCCCTACCTGCAGCCTGCTCTCGTCGGTGCCGGCGCAATCGCGTTTCTGATGTCGTTCGAGAACTTCAACACGACGCTCATGCTCGTCGGATCGGACCCGCCGCTGACCGTCATGATGTACGGCCGCATGCGTGAAGGCGCGAGTCCGGTGCTCAATGCCGTGAGCCTGTTTCTGATGATCGCATCGGCGCTTCTGGCGCTCGCACTGCTGCAACGGCCAGACGCGCGGCAGGATTAGAGCCGGCGACCCGGGCGAGGCCATCACGCGCCCTGGCGGTCAAGCGCCGTAGCTGCGCAAGCCGCCCACTGCCGACCGGCTTGCGGTGCGGCGCGGTTGCACCGTGGCGGGCGGCGGGTATCATGAACGCCCGCGGCGCAATAGAGCCGGCGCGACACGAGGGGCGCCGCGCCGGCGCATAAATGACAAGGAGTTCCGACGATGCCCGCACCCGATCCAGGCGGCATGACTTTTCCGCGACTGCTCAAGAAGCATGCCGCGGAACGCGGCGCTCGTCCCGCGACCCGCGAGAAGGACCTCGGCATCTGGCAGACGTGGACCTGGGCGCAAGTCGCGGCCGAAGTGCGCGCGCTCGCCTGTGGCCTCGCCGCGCAGGGATTTAAGCGCGGCATGCATCTCGCGATCATCGGCGACAACCGGCCGCGGCTGTATTGGTCGATGACCGCGGCGCAGGCGCTGGGCGGGGTGCCGGTACCGCTCTACCAGGACGCGCCCACCCCGGAATTCGTCTACGTGCTCAACAATGCCGAGATCGCCTACGCGGTGGTCGAGGACCAGGAGCAGGTCGACAAGGTCGTCGAGGCAACCTCGCAGGTGCCGACCCTGAAGCATATTTACTATGACGACCCGCGGGGGCTACGCAACTACGAGGGCGTGACGAGCTTCGAGCAGCTCCTGCTACTCGGCCGCGAATTCGATCGCGCGCATCCGGACTTCTACGAGGCCGAAGTAGCCAAGGGGCGGCCGGAAGACGTCTCGATCATGCTCTACACCTCGGGCACGACCGGCAAACCCAAGGGCGTGTGCCAGACGCACCAGTCGTTCATCGACGCCGCGAGGAGCGGCGTGGCCTTCGACCATCTGACCGCCGACGAAGACATCCTTTCGTATTTGCCGATGGCGTGGGTAGGCGATCATCTTTTTTCGTACGCGCAGTGGATGGTTGCAGGCTTTACGATCAACTGCCCCGAGTCGGGCGACACCGTGATGACCGATTTGCGCGAGATCGGTCCGACGTATTACTTCGCTCCACCGCGCGTGTTCGAGAATCTCCTCACGCAGGTCATAATCCGGATGGAGGACGCGAGCGCGCTCAAGCGCTGGCTCTTCGCCTATTTCACCGGCGTCGCGCGGCGTTGCGGCTCCGAGATTCTCGACGGGCGGCCAGTGTCTGTCGTCGACCGGGCGCTCTACGCGATCGGCGATGTGCTGGTGTACGGGCCGCTGCGGAACGTCCTCGGCATGAGCCGCATACGCATCGCGTACACGGCCGGCGCGGCGATCGGCCCCGATCTGTTCCGCTTCTATCGCTCGATCGGCGTGAATCTGAAGCAGCTCTACGGTTCGACCGAGACCTGCGCCGCGGTCTGCCTGCAGCCCGATGGCGAGATCAAGTTCGACAGCGTCGGCAAGCCCGTCCCCGGCATCGAAGTTCGGATCGGCGACAACGGGGAGGTGCTCGTGGCCGAGCCGATCCTGCTGCTCCTCGACGAGCCGATGGCGGGGATGAACGTGGAAGAGAAGCAGGACATGTCCCGCTTCATTCTGGATGTGAACGAGCAGATGGGCACGACGATCCTCTTGATCGAGCACGACATGGGCGTGGTGATGGACATCTCGAATCACGTCGTGGTGCTCGATCACGGCGAGAAGATCGCCGAAGGAACGCCGGACGATGTTCGCGCGGACCCGGTCGTCATCCGGGCGTACCTGGGCGCGGGCTGAGCCGTCCAAGGAAGGAAACGCTTAAGCCATGCAATTCTTCCTCGAAGTCCTGATCGGCGGGCTGCTTTCCGGAGTCATGTACTCGCTGGTGGCGATCGGCTTCGTGCTGATCTACAAGGCGTCGGGCGTGTTCAACTTCGCGCAGGGCGCGATGGTGTTCTTTGCGGCGCTGACCTGCGTGAGCCTGGTCGAGCACGGCTTCCACTTCTGGCTGGCGCTGCCGATCACGCTCGGAGCGATGGTTGTG
>VBCS01000026.1 GCA_005888955.1 Betaproteobacteria bacterium | reverse complement strand
AAACCTTCGAGAACATGTACGACCAACCGAGATACAAACCGCTCGCGCCGAGTCCGCTGTGGGCCGACGGCCGCGCTTCGCGCCCACCTGTCGGCGGAACCGTCGCGCACAGCGAAGGCACCCTGGCGGACAGCTCCAGCGGCCGTCTCGGGCAGGTTGCGTCCGAGCCCGAAGAGCCGTCGGAAAACGACAACGCGCAGCGCAGGACATGGACCCTGCCCTTCCTCGAACGCGGGCAGCAACGCTTTGGGATTTTCTGCGCGCCTTGCCACGGCGATGCGGGCGACGGCGACGGCATGATCGCGCGACGCGGCTTTCCCCATCCAGCGTCCTTCCACAGCGACCGGCTCCGCAATGCCAGCGACGAGCATCTCTATGCGGTCATCACGCGCGGCTACGGTGCGATGTATTCTTTCGGCGCGAGCGTCCCGCCCGATGACCGGCGCGCGATCGTCGCGTACGTTCGCGCGCTGCAATTGAGCCGGAATGCGAGGCTCGCGGATGTTCCGGGCGATGCCAGGCAAGCGCTGGAGCGAAGCCCTCGATGATTCCCAATCTTGCCGACCCGCGCCTCCGCCGCGCTGCGCTCGCGGTCGGCGGCGTCGCTGCGCTCCTAGCAGTGCTCGCATGGCGGCTGGACACGGCGCGATTTTTTCAGTCGTGGCTGCTCGCCTGGCTCTTTGTTCTCGGCATCGCGCTGGGCGCGCTCGTCAACGTGATGATCCACGAGCTCACCGGCGGCGCCTGGGGCTTCGCCGTCCGCCGGCCGCTGGAAGCGGCGATCGGGACCCTGCCCGTCGTCGCCGCGCTCGGGCTGCCGCTTGCGTTGGGTCTCGCCGAGCTTTTCCCATGGGCGCGACCCGGCGCGACCGAGGCCGTCGTCACCGCCAAGCTTTGGTACCTCAACCCGACCGCATTCGAGCTCCGCGCGCTCGCGTACTTCGCGCTCTGGATCGCGCTCGGCGTGGCGCTGCGGCGTTTCTGGCGCAGAGGCGAAACCAACGCCGCGGCCGCGCCGCACCCGGCGCTGCGCGCGCTCGCGATTGTCGGCCTGCTCGTTTACGCATTGACGATGACGCTCGCAGCGGTCGACTGGATCATGTCGCTCAGCGCCGAATGGTATTCGACGACCTTCGGACTGCTGATCATGGTCGGACAGGCGCTGTCGGCGTTCGCATTCGCGGTGGCCTGTTCCGTGCTCGGAGGAAGCCTTCGCGGGAGCACGGCGGACGGCGCGCGCACGGCGCAGGACCTGGGCAACATATTGCTGACCTTCGTCATGCTCTGGGCGTATCTTGCGTTCACGCAGTTTCTCATCATTTGGGCTGCCGATCTTCCCGTCGAGATCGGTTGGTACGCGGCGCGCTCGCAGCCGGCGTGGCGATGGCTAGCCGTCGCGGTACTCGGCTTCCAGTTTGCGTTGCCGGTCTTGGCGATGCTGTTCCGCTCCTTCAAACGCGACCCGAGACGCCTCGCCTGGCTGTGCGCCGCAGTGTTGATCGCGCACTGGGCGGAGTTGCTGTGGCTTGTCGAACCGCCGTTTCGCAGCGACGAAGTCCCCGTGCACTGGATGGACGCGGTTGCGCTTCTCGCCGTCGGGGGCGTGTGGCTCGCCCGATTCTTGTTCCTCCATGCCGAGCCGCCCGCCGTTCCTGCGCCTGCCGCACCTCGGCTTACGGACACGATCGATGCCAAGCGCATCGTCGCCGCCGCGCTGATCGTCGCCGCGATCGTCGCCGGCTGCGCCTTCGCGATCTCCTGGCTCGACCGTGGCTTCGCCCATGGCTACGGTCGCGAGCCGCCTGCGCCGCGGTTGCTTCAAGCGCCGCCGGTCGAAGGCCCCGCGCTGCAGCCCGATCCGAAGTCCGAGCTCGAAGCGTACCGCGCGTCGCAGCAAAGCCTGCTGCACGCGTATCGCTGGGTCGACCGGCCCCGCGGCGTCGTGCAAATTCCCATCGAGCAGGCGATGCGGCTCGCCACCGAGCGCAAAGGCGCGCCGGGAGATGCGCAGTGAACACAGGTCTCCTGCCTTGCATTGCGCTCGGTTTCGCGTTGTCGTTCGCGCGCGCAGGTGGCGAGCCGCCGGCGCCGTCGCAGCTTGCCGCGGTGGGCTTCGACCAGCACCTGGGCGCACTGCTGCCGCTCGATTCGCGCTTCACCGATGAAAACGGCGCCAGCGGGCCGCTGTCGCACTATCTGGCCGCGCGCCCCGCCGTGCTCGTTCTCGGCTACTACGAGTGTCCTAACCTTTGCAGCGCGGTTCGCCAATCGCTGGCGCAGAGCTTGCGCGCGATCGATCTCGAGCCGGGCTCGCAGTACGACGTCATCGCGGTCAGCATCGATCCGGCGGAAAGCGCCGATGCGGGAGCTCGCGCGCGCGCCA
This sequence comes from Betaproteobacteria bacterium, assembly GCA_005888955.1. GTDB lineage: Bacteria > Pseudomonadota > Gammaproteobacteria > Burkholderiales > Casimicrobiaceae > PALSA-1003. Next base: position 4,040 of record VBCS01000026.1, on the reverse strand, counting down.
CGGCGTCAGCCGGCAACGGGCAGAGCGATGGCTTGCGCGGCTGGCGCTTTCTCACCGGACCCGCGGGCGCGGCCGCGGCGCTGGCACGAAGCGTCGGCTTTCGTTACGCGTACGATGCCGAGCAGCGCCAGTTCGTGCATCCGGCAGGCCTCGTGATCGTCACGCCGCGCGGCAGGATCGCGCGCTATTTTTTCGGCGTCGCGTATCCGTCCGCGGAGTTGCGGCAGAGCTTGCTCGAAGCGAGCGAGGATCGCGTGGCGTCCCCGGTGCGCGCGCTCCTCCTCCTCTGCCTGCACTACGATCCGGCGACCGGGAGGTATTCGGCAACCATCGAGTCGGTCGCGCGCGCAGTGGGTCTGGCGACCGCTGCGGCGCTTGCGGGGCTCATCGTCGTTCTTCGCCGCCGCGAGCGGAAGACGCGCCCGCCGGTATCGCGGTGAAACTGCCGTTCCTACCCGAGGTGGCATCAACGCTCGGCGAAAGAGTCGACGCTCTCTTCGCCGCCGTGGCGCTGGTAACGGGTGCCGTCGCGCTGGCGGTCGTCGCGCTACTGGTCATATTCGCGCTCAAGTACCGGCGCGGCAGCCGTGCCGATCGCCGGCGCGCGCCGGAGGCGGTCCGGCTGCGCATTGAGCGGCGCCTCGAGGTCGCCTGGATCGGCATCCCGATGCTCCTCTTCAGCGCCGCCTTCGCCTGGGCCGCCGCGCTCTATTTCGATCATGCGGCGCCGCCTGACGGCGCGCTGGAGATCGCGGTCGTCGCGAAGCAGTGGATGTGGAAGCTGCAGCACGCAACCGGGCAACGCGAAATCGACGAGCTGCACGTCCCCGTCGGCATTCCGGTGAAGCTCGTGATGACCTCGCAAGACGCGATCCACAGCTTCTACATTCCGGCTTTTCGCCTCAAGCAGGACGTTCTTCCCGGCCGCTATACCGTCCTGTGGTTCACCGCGACGCATGCCGGCGAATACCATCTGTTCTGCGCCGAGTACTGCGGCACCGATCACTCGCGCATGATCGGTAGGGTCGTCGCGCTCGATCCGGCGCAATTCCAGCGCTGGCTCGCCGCCAACAATGCGGAGCCGACGATGGCGGCGCGGGGCGAAGCGCTCTTCGGAGCGCTCGGTTGCGGCGGCTGCCACGGCCCCGGATCCGCGGTGCGCGCGCCTCCGCTCGAAGGCCTCTACGGCCGCCCCGTTGCGCTTGCCGACGGCAGGACGGTGACTGCGGATGAGCGCTACCTGCGCGATGCCATTCTGCTGCCCGCCAAGGAAGTCGTCGCCGGCTACGCGCCGGTCATGCCGTCTTTTTCCGGCCAGATTCCGGAAGGCGATCTGCTCGACCTGATCGCCTACCTCAAGAGGGTTACCTGAGCGCAGGCATGACGCTCTGGTCGTGGCTGTCGACCCACGATCATAAGCGCATCGCGCTCCTCTACGCGATCTCGATCACCGCCTTCTTCTTCATCGGCGGCGCCGCGGCGACGTTGATGCGCATCGAGCTTGCGACGCCGGCAGGCGACGTCGTCTCGGCGGAAACCTACAACAAGCTCTTCACCATGCACGGCGTCATCATGGTGTGGTTCTTCCTCATTCCGTCGATCCCCGCGACGCTCGGCAACTTCCTGGTACCGCTCATGATCGGCGCCCGCGACCTCGCGTTTCCGCGCCTGAACCTGACGAGCTGGTACCTCTACGTCGCCGGAGGGCTGTTCACGCTCGCCGCGCTGCTGCTGGGCGGGGTCGACACCGGCTGGACCTTCTATACGCCTTTCTCGACGCTGTATTCGAACACGCACGTGATCGCGGTGGTCACGGGTGTGTTCATCGCCGGGTTTTCGTCGATACTCACCGGACTCAATTTCATCGTCACGATCCACAAGCTGCGCGCACCGGGGCTGACCTGGTTCCGGCTGCCGCTGTTCATCTGGGCGCACTACGCCACCAGCGTGATTCTGGTTCTCGCCACGCCGGTGCTCGCGATGACGCTCACGCTGCTCGGCATCGAGCGGCTTTTTCATGTCGGCATCTTCGACCCGGCGCTGGGCGGCGATCCGCTTCTGTTCCAGCATCTGTTCTGGTTCTACTCGCATCCCGCGGTCTACATCATGATTCTGCCGGCGATGGGCATCGTGAGCGAGATCATCGCCTGCTTTTCGCGCAATCCGGTATTCGGATACCGCTCGATGGCGTACGCGATCATCGCCATCGCCGGCATCGGCTTCCTGGTGTGGGGACATCACATGTTCGTCTCCGGCCAGGCGGTCTACGCGGGAATGATCTTTTCACTCTTGAGCTTCGTCGTCGCAATTCCCTCGGCGATCAAGGTCTTCAACTGGACCGCGACGCTGTACAAGGGAACGATTTCCTTCGAGGCACCGATGCTCTACGCGCTCGGCTTCGTCGGTTTGTTCATGTTCGGCGGATTGTCCGGCCTCTTTCTCGCCGCGCTCGCCCTCGACGTGCACCTGACCGATACGTACTTTGTCGTCGCGCATTTCCACTACATCATGGTCGGCGGCTCGGTTTCGGCCTACCTCGGCGGCATTCACTTCTGGTGGCCCAAGATCACGGGCCGCATGTATCCGCCGAAATGGGCGCAATTCGCGGCGGTGCTGCTCTTTCTAGGCTTCAACTTCACGTTTTTTCCCCAGTATTTGCTGGGGGTCGAAGGGATGCCGCGCCGCTATCACGAATACGCGCCCGAGTTCCAGACGCTGCATGTGCTCTCGTCGGCGGGCGCGGTGATCCTCGCGATCGGCTACTTGCTGCCGCTGGTGTATCTGACCTGGTCGCTGACCCGAGGCAGAAAAGCCAGCGCCAATCCGTGGGGAGCGACCGGATTGGAGTGGACAGTCCCGTCCCCGCCACCGGTCGAGAATTTCGGAGAGACGCCTATCGTGACTCAGGAACCGTACGCGTATCCGCCGCACGCCGTATCCGGCGGCGCACGCCGGGCGGCAAGTACATGAGCAGCGCCGCTCGTGCGGAAGCAGCGGAGGCCTCCGGCGCCTTCAGCGACCGGGATCAGCAGCGCGAGGCTTGCGATCTCGGCATGTGGGTGTTTCTCACCACCGAGACGCTGTTCTTTGGCGTGCTCTTCTTCGGCTATCTCATGGCGCGCTTGCGCTTCCCCGAGGCCTTCGCGGCAGCCGGCCGGCACACGGATTTCGCGCTCGGAACGATCAACACCGCCGTGCTGCTGACCAGCAGCCTCGCGATGGCGCTCGCGGTCCGCGCGGCGGCGATCAGGCGGCGCCGCTGGGCGGTGCTGCTGCTCGGCGCCACGCTGACGCTTGGCGTCGCGTTCCTCGTGATCAAGGGCTTCGAGTATCGCGCGGAGTATCTCCAGCACCTCGTACCCGGAGCGGACTTTCGCTTCGACGCGGCCCAGCGCGACGCAGCGCAGCTCTTCTTCTGGCTCTATTTCGTGATGACCGGCATTCACGCCATACATCTGGCCATCGGCATCGTCGTCATCGGAGTCGTCGCCGCGCGCCTGGCGTTCGGGGGATTCGCGCTGCAGTCACCGCTGTCGGTCGAGATGGCGGGGCTCTACTGGCACTTCGTGGACGTCGTGTGGATTTTCATCTACCCGTGCCTCTACCTCATCGCCCGCTCATGAAAGCACTCGCGCTGCGGTCGCATCTCCTCGTCTGGCTTGCGCTGCTGGCGCTGCTCGCGTTGTCCGCGGGGAGCTCGTTGCTGCCGCTCGGCATGTTCAACCTCGTGAGCAATTTCGCGATTGCCATCTTCAAAGCCGCGCTGGTTCTCTACTTCTTCATGCGCATCGGGAAGAGCAGGCCGATCGTGCGCGTCGCCGCAGCGGCAGGCATCGTGTGGCTCGCACTGCTGTGCGGGCTCGCGTTGTCCGACGTTCTCTTCCGGACCGCGGGCAGCTGAAGCTTGCCGCGCCCGACCTACTGGCGAATGCGCTGAGGCCGCGCGTCGCCGGCCAGCGGGCCTCCAGCTTCTGCACCCGGTGGCGCGACCGGATCGAAGTCGGTCCATTGGCCGTCGCGCCAATGGCCTTCGGCAGTCT
>VBCS01000162.1:5844-6201 GCA_005888955.1 Betaproteobacteria bacterium | reverse complement strand
CCCAACTCTACTGTCGCTTCAGCGGCCAAGAGCTCACGTCGCTGGTGCGCGACCGCGTGACCTGTCGCGCCGGCGATCGAATCAGCCTCAAGCCCGATCTCGCGCGTGCGCACCTGTTCGATTCCGCGAGCGGTGCGCGGCTGGTCGCATAGATTGCATTCGGATCGGGTTCGATCGAACGTCACACCACCATGATTACGGAGGAGGAAGCATGAGCAAGTTCAAACGTCGCGATTTTCTCAAAGCCACGGCTGGTGTCGCCGCCGGGGGGGCACTCGGCGCCGGATCGGGATTGTTCGCTGCCGACGCACAGGCGCAGCAGTACAAGGTCGCGCCCGAGAAGGGGGCGAAACTGCG
>VBCS01000162.1:0-5660 GCA_005888955.1 Betaproteobacteria bacterium | reverse complement strand
GGGAGGACGTACGGCCGAAAGCGGCCGTGGCCGCGAACGTCGGTAGCGGCCCCGACATCATCATCGGGACCTTCGAGGACGCGCACCAATATCCGGAGAAGCTGGTCGACGTTACCGACGTCTGCAATTACCTCAGCGGCAAATATGGCGGGTGGTACGACGTGTGCAAGTCGTACTGCACCCACAAAGGCAAATGGATCGCTGTGCCCATGGGCTGCGCGGGTAATGCGCTCGTCTATCGCATCAGCGCCGCGAAGGCTGCGGGATTCGACTCGGTGCCGAAGGACCTCCCGGGATTCCTCAAGCTCTGCCAGGGCTTGAAAGCGAAAGGCTTGCCACCCGGATTCGCGCTTGGCAACGCCACGGGCGACGGTAATGTCTGGACTCACTGGGTGGTCTGGGCGCACGGCGGCAAGATGGTGGACGAGAAGAGCAAGGTCGTCATCAACAGCCCGGAGACCATCGCCGCGCTCGAGTACGCAAAACAGCTGTACGAGACATTCGTCCCGGGCACGCTGTCATGGCTCGATCCGAACAACAACAAGGCGTTCCTCGACAATCAGATCGGGATGACGACCAACGGCATCTCGATTTATTACGCCGCGAAGAACTCGCAGGACCCGAAGGTGAAGGAGATGGTCGCCGACATCGGGCACGCCAACCTCCCGGTCGGACCTGTGGGCAAGACCACGGAGCTCAATCTCTTCTTCCCGATGATGGTGTTCAAGTACTCGAAATATCCGAATACGTGACGCAGCCGCTCAAGGCTTACGAGTCGAACCCGATCTGGACGGTCGATCCGAAGCACACGCCATACCGCGACGCGATGAAGGTCATGCTGCCGAACGGCTACGCGGGCGAGATGGGGTACGCGTCCGCGGCGACCATGGCTGACTTCATCATGGTGAACATGGTGGCCGAAGCGGCTTCTGGCTCGAAATCGCCGAAAGAGGCCGCGGAGCGGGCGCAGGCGCGCGCGGAGCGCTACTACAAGGTGTGATATTGCGATCAGCCCGGCCGCTTCGATTTCTCGTTAGTCGAGGGCAACGAGGTCGGACTGACGCACTATCTGCGCGGATTGAAGCGGGCGCCTGCGGCGCCCCTTAATCCGCGCGAAACCTGCCGCGCAAAACGAGCTGCGCGACCCAATGAGGCCGCATGCCGTCACCTGCTAGCGCGCTCGCGCGCGCCCTCGACAACCGCAACCTGCTCGGGCTGCTGTTCATGCTGCCCGCAGCGGCGCTGCTGCTGCTTTTCCTGACGTATCCGCTGGGGCTGGGCACTTATCTCGGCTTCACCGACACCAAGATCGGGCGCAGCGGCGTATGGATCGGCCTGGAGAACTACGAGTTTCTGTGGGGCGACGCAGTCACGCGCCTGGCGCTGTTCAACACGCTCTTCTACACGTTCATCGCCAGCGTCATCAAGTTCGCGCTCGGGCTCTGGCTGGCGCTGATCCTCAACAAGCACCTGCCGTTCAAGGCATTCTTCCGAGCGGTCGTGCTGCTGCCGTTCATCGTGCCGACGGCACTTTCCGCACTCGCGTTCTGGTGGATTTACGACTCGCAGTTCTCGATCATCAGCTGGTGGAACGCGCGATTCTCGACCATCGCCGCCAACATCTGGCGCGGCGTGCCGTTCGTTGCGATCACGCTGCTCGCCGGGCTGCAGACGATATCGCCGACGTACTACGAGGCGGCGAGTCTCGACGGGGCGTCGCCCTGGCAGCAGTTCCGTCACGTCACGCTACCGCTCCTGACGCCGATCATCGCCGTCGTTATGACGTTCTCGGTGCTGTTCACGTTTACCGATTTTCAGCTCATCTACGTGCTCACGCGCGGCGGGCCGCTCAACGCGACGCACCTAATGGCGACGCTTTCGTTCCAGCGCGCGATCCCCGGCGGCAATTTGGGCGAGGGCGCCGCGATCGCAACCGCGATGGTGCCGTTCCTGCTGGCGGCGATCCTGCTCAGCTACTACGGGCTGCAACGGCGCGCGTGGCAGCAGGGGAGCGGAGACAAATGAGCACGGCAAATACGGCCGCGGACCGGCCGGTCGATTCGCAGGGCATGAGCTACCTCGTGTCCGCGCAGCGCCGCTTCTTCACCGTTTATCTTCCGCTGGGTGCGTTCCTTTTCGTGCTGCTGTTCCCGTTCTACTGGATGGCCATTACGACGTTCAAGCCCGATGAGGAGCTGCTGTCGCACGTGGGCAATCCGTTCTGGGTCAACAACCCGACGCTCGCGCACATCAAGAAGCTCCTTTTCGATACGGCGTATCCGGAGTGGCTGTGGAATACCGTCCTCATCTCGGTGGTAGCTACGGCGCTTTCGTTGTTCTGCAGCGTTCTTGCCGCCTATGCCATCGAGCGGCTGCGCTACCGCGGTTCGCGCTACGTCGGTGCGAGCATCTTTCTCGCCTACCTGGTGCCGCCATCGATCCTGTTCATCCCTCTGGCGACCATGGTCTACCAGCTGAATCTCTTCGACACGAGGCTCGCGCTCATCCTGACCTACCCGACGTTCCTGATTCCATTCTCCACCTGGCTCCTGATGGGCTATTTCAAGACCATTCCCTTCGAGCTCGAGGAGTGCGCGCTGATCGACGGAGCGAACCGGTTCCAGATCCTGGTCAAGATCGTCCTGCCGCTGGCTGTCCCGGGACTCATCTCGGCCGGAATATTCGCGTTCACATTGTCGTGGAACGAGTTCATCTATGCACTGACCTTCGTCTCATCGTCGGAAGTGAAGACCGTTCCCGTGGGCGTGGTAACCGAGCTCGTCGAGGGCGACGTATATCACTGGGGCTCGCTGATGGCGGGCGCGCTGTTCGGATCGCTGCCGGTTGCCGCGCTGTACTCGTTCTTCGTCGAGTACTACGTCTCCGGCCTCACCGGCGCGGTGAAGGAGTAGAGTGGGCGACTCGGTCGCCCGCGAGTCATCCGACGAGCAAATGGCGCGGCGTCGGTGCGTGCGTTCGATCCTTCTCAGCAGCCTGGACTCTAGGCCTTGGGCGAGTAGGCGGTACACCAACCGTTTCGATTGATGACCCCCTCGACAAGACTGCATGTTCCAGTGCTGGCGCTCTTGCTATCTGCGGAAAAGAATTTACATTCGCCACAGGATTGGCCGCCGTGAGGGCGGTCCTGATAGAGCAAATCACTTTTCGCCGCCTTGGCCAGTGCCGGTTTGTTTGCCACTAGGGTCACGGTTAGCACCAGACCAGCGAGAGCGCCTGCGCCTCGCTTCAGCGTGGCGCGACGAGAGATGCGGTTCGCGGGTGCCTGCATTGCGCTGTCCTTTCATTTGATCTCGCGGGTGGGTGATCCGTTCGGTGACAATCGCGAGCCGCGGTCCGGTCGGATCAGCCGATTGCCACTCCATGCGCGAGTCTCAGAACATGAACCACCCCAATACATAAAGCGTGTTGTTGTCGTTTGCATTACGTCCGAATCCGTCGTAGTTCGTTCTGCTGCCGTTGAAGTCCCTATACGCCGTGTATTGCAGTAGGAACCGCACATTGCGTCGCGGCAACCAATCCAGCTCGATGATGTAGCCGCTCGTCTTGGGACTGCCGGTCGCGCTGCCGGTGACAGCCTCTCCGGTGTTGAAGAGACTGTCGTCAACGTCCCCGGTGGTGCGGAAGTCCGCCAGAGTCGCTCCGGTTCAAGAGTGGCCCAATTCGGCGAGCGGTTCGGGAATAAATTCACGTCAGACCTGTTGCTGTTGATAGGTCGTCGTTACTCGTCTCGCTCGCCACGCTGGCGACACCTTACCGCGCACCGCGAAGAGTCTGCCTCGGCGGTGGGCGCTACCACCCCGCTCTGCAAGCCATACGCCCGGGAACCGGAGCGTGGAAAACACGATAGCCGAAGCGTCACCCGACGAGCTGACGCCGCGGAATCCGTGTGCGTGCTGCGCGTGCCTCGCGGTTACAGTACAATATGAGTATCAGGCAAGCTGGAGTAACTCGATGAGCACACAAGACACCATTCGCGACGGGCTCAAGGTGAACTGCGGCAGTTGCTCGCCAGGCAAGCCGCCTAAAGCGGTACGAACCTGCACTATAGACGACGGCGGGAATCCCCCGCCGTTTTTCTTTGCGGCGGAACCTACGCGCCGACGGGGTAACGCAGGGCGTTGCAGCAGCGTTGCATTGGCCCGTCAGGTACGCGCCCGGTGCACGCGTTTAACTTCGGAAATCCGGCGCAGCGCGCGCATCACGTGGGCCAGGTGTTTGCGGTCCTGTACCTGGACGCTAAAAAACATATTGACGACGCGGTCGGTGTCGGGGCGCTCCATCGAGACGTATTCGATGTTCGCGCCGGCATCGGCGATCGCCGTCGCGAGCCTGGCCAGAAGCCCGCGTTGATCGTCGACCATAATACGGATGCCGGCCTCGAACACGCCCTCCACCTTCGGCGCCCACTCGACATCGACGATTTGATCGCTTTCGACGCGGCCCTTCCGCAGCGTCTGGCAATCGCGGGTATGAACGAGCAGCCCCTGGCCGCGGCGGAATTGGCCGACGATTGCATCGCCTGGTATCGGCCGGCAGCACTTGCCGTACTGGATCGCCACGCCCTCGACCCCACGCAGTTGCAACGCGCCGGCGCGGGGCGGTCCTTGCGGCGCATCGTCGGGCGCGCGGGTCGCCACACGCGTCAGCGCCTGCGCGACTACAAACGACAGCCGCTTTCCCTGACCGATGTCGGCCAGAATGTCGAGTCGACTCTTGGCGCCGTACTCCCGGGCGAGCGCCTCCCACCGTTCCAAAGTGATCGACTCGGGCAGGGCCTTGAGCGACGCGAGCGCTTGCTCGAGCATGCGCTCGCCCAGCAACGCGGATTCCCTTTGCTGCAGCGTTTTCAGGAAATGTCGAATGCGCGAGCGCGCCTTGCCGGTCGCGACAAAACTGAGCCATGACGGGTTCGGTCGCGCCGCCGAAGCTGTGATGATCTCGACCTGATCGCCGCTTTTCAATTCCGTACGCAGGGGCATCAGCTCGTAATTGATTCTCGCCGCCGTGCAATGATGGCCGATGTCAGTGTGCACCGCGTAGGCGAAGTCGACCGCCGTCGCACCGCGCGGCAGCGCCATGATCTTGCCCTTGGGCGTGAAGACATAGATTTCGTCCGGGAAGAGATCGCCCTTGATGTGCTCGAGAAATTCCTTCGAGTCCCGTGACTCCGATTGAATTTCGAGCAGGCTTTGCAGCCAGCGATGCGTCTGTTGCTGGGCTTCCGCAATGTCCAGCTTGCCGCCTGCCTTGTACAGCCAGTGTGCGGCGACACCGGCCTCGGCGATGCGATGCATGTCGTGGGTACGGATTTGCGCCTCGAGCGGCGTGCCGAACGGTCCGAACAGCGTCGTGTGCAGCGACTGGTAGCCGTTAGCCTTCGGGATCGCCACGTAGTCCTTGAACTTGCCGGGGATCGGCTTGTACAGACCGTGCAACACGCCCAACGCGGCATAGCACGCCGTCGCGTCCTTCACCAGCACACGAACGCCGTAAATGTCGAAGACCTGCGAGAACGTGTAGTGCTTCTCGCGCATCTTCTTGTATACGCTGAAAGCCGTCTTTTCCCTTCCCGTGACTGTCGCGGCGATGCTGTCCTGCTTGAGCCCGTCGCGAATGGTCTGCAGGATGCGATTCATCAC
>VBCS01000161.1 GCA_005888955.1 Betaproteobacteria bacterium | reverse complement strand
CTGGTCACGGCTGCCTTCGCTCCCTTGTCGATGCCGCATCCGCTGTGGGCGCTCGCCTTCGCGCTGTTGGGAAGCGCAATTCTGGGCACGCTGGGTTTGATCGCCGGCATTACCGCCGACAAATTCGACCAGGTCTCCGCATTCCAGAATTTCCTGATCATGCCGCTCACTTTCCTGTCCGGGGTGTTCTACTCGATCCACAGCCTGCCGCCGTTCTGGCAGACGTTGTCGCATTTCAATCCGTTCTTCTATATGATCGACGGCTTTCGTTACGGCTTTTTCGGGCTCTCCGACATTGCGCCGGAAACAAGCCTCAGCGTCGTGGGGATTTTCTGCCTCGGCTTGACGGCGCTCACGTTGTTCCTGCTGCAACGCGGGTACAAGCTGCGGCACTGAAAACGTCGGCCGATAGCCTGCTGCGCCTGGCATAACGGCTTTTGCTCGCACGCGCGAAATCTTCATGCACTACTCCATGTACGTTCTCGTTTCTCGCCTCCTCGCGCGTTGTTCTGTCCGCGCTCGCGCCGGCTCTCGGAGAGCTTTCCTGGCTGCGCTTGGCGAGCTTCGCTGATGTTGAAAGCGAAATGACGACACCGGAATCCATCCAGAGCGCCATCGAGGCCGGGGTCGCCTGCGACCGAGTCGAGGTGAGCGGCGACGGCCAGCACTTTCAGGCGCTCATCGTCAGCAAGGCGTTCGAAGGACTGTCCAAGGTGCGGCGCCACCAGCTCGTCTACGGCGCGCTGGGTGATCGCATGCGCGAGGAGATTCACGCGCTGTCCATGACCACGCTGACACCGGTGGAATGGGCGCAGCGGATGGCACCAAAGGACTGACGCTGGATGGATAAGCTCTCGATCGACGGCGGCGTAAGTCTCGAAGGCGAGGTTCGCGTCTCGGGCGCAAAGAACGCGGCGCTCCCGATCCTCTGCGCCGCGCTGCTGACCCCGGAGCCGCTCACGCTGTCCAATATCCCGCGTCTGAACGACGTGCGTACCATGCAGGCGCTACTCGGACAAATGGGAGTCAAAGCCGAGCGCGGCGACGGCACGCTCACGCTCGTCGCAGCGACAGTAGACTGGCCGCTCGCGCCATACGAGATGGTGAAGACGATGCGCGCATCGATCCTGGCGCTGGGGCCGTTGCTCGCGCGCTGCGGCGAGGCGCGCGTCTCCTTGCCGGGCGGCTGCGCGATCGGGCTGCGGCCGGTCGATCAGCATGTCAAGGGGCTGCAGGCGCTGGGTGCCGAGATCGATCTCGACCACGGCTACATCGACGCCAAGGCGAAACGCCTCGTCGGAACCACGTACGTCTTCGACGTCGTCACCGTCACGGGCACCGAGAACCTGATGATGGCCGCTGCGCTCGCCCAGGGCGTCACGACGCTCGAGAATGCGGCGCGCGAGCCCGAAGTGGCCGATCTTGCCGAATGTCTTAACGCGATGGGCGCCAGGATCAGGGGCGCAGGCAGCGATCGGATCGTCGTCGAAGGCGTGGCGGGATTGCACGGCGCCACGTACGCGATCATGCCCGATCGCATCGAGACCGGTACCTTCCTCACCGCCGCCGCAGCTGCCGGGGGCGAAGTCACGCTGCAGGGTGCGCGCGCCGGGACGTTGCAGGCCGTCCTCGACAAGCTCGCGGAAGCGGGCGCGGAAGTCGTGGCCGACGCAGATTCGATCCGCGTGTCGCGGCGCGGGGCGCTCAAATCAGTCAGTCTGCGCACTGCGCCGTATCCCGCATTTCCGACCGACATGCAGGCGCAACTGATGGCGCTGATGACCATCGCCGACGACACAGCGGTGATCACCGAGACGATATTCGAAAACAGGATGATGCACGTCCAGGAGCTCAAGCGCCTCGGCGCGGACATCGAGGTCGAGGGCGGCACCGCTATCGTCAAGGGCGTGCGCAGGCTCACCGCTGCGAATGTGATGGCGACCGATCTGCGCGCCTCCGCTTGCCTCGTGATCGCCGGTCTGGTGGCGGAGGGACGGACGACCATCGACCGCATTTACCATCTCGATCGCGGCTACGAGCGAATCGAGGAAAAGCTTTCCGCGCTGGGGGCAAGGATCCGGCGCGTCAGCGAAGCCGGCGGCGAGTGACGCGACGGCGGCCTTCCGCCAACCGTTCACGCCGAGCCTGTCGAACGGCCTTTCCTGAGCTTGTCGAAGGGCTCACCACGAACGCAAGCGGTGCGCCAATGCAAGCCCGACGAGGCGCGTCCGGTAGAATCAGACATTGGATGCCTTAGCTCAGCTCGCAATCGTGGACTCTTCCATTGTCACTCTCGCTCTCGCCAAGGGCCGCGTCCTCGACGAAGCGCTGCCACTGTTCGCGCGCGCCGGCATCGCGCCGGCCGAGGACCCGGAAACCTCGCGCAAGCTTGTCATCGGCAGCAACCGCGCGGACTTGCGCTTCGTCATCCTGCGTACGTCGGACGTGCCGACCTACGTGGAGTATGGCGCGGCTGATCTGGGCGTTGCCGGCAAAGACGTGCTGCTCGAGCACGGCGGCGAGGGTCTCTACCAGCCGATCGACCTTCGCATCGGCTGCTGTCGCATGGTCGTCGCGGTGCCTCGCGCCTTCGACTACGCCGGCGCGGTCAAGCGCGGTGCGAGGCTCAAGGTCGCTACAAAATACGTCACGACGGC
>VBCS01000018.1 GCA_005888955.1 Betaproteobacteria bacterium | reverse complement strand
CGGCCAGTTCGATCCGGCGCAGATACCTGTCGCCGGCTGGCGGGAATGCAGCATGCAGGCGTTGTCGACGGTCGAAGTCCGCGGCTGGGCCGGCGATCTGATCGACGGCGACGATACGCTGTTGATCGAGCAGATCCAGACGCGGCTTCTCGGCCGGCGCGGCGTCTGGGCAGCCCCGGACGAGATCCTGGTCACGGTCGGCGCGCAGCATGCGCTATTTCTGCTCGCGACGCTCTTGGTCGGCACCGCGACGACCGTTGGCGTCGAGGATCCGGGCTATCCCGACGCGCGCAACATCTTCGCGTCGCGCACGCCCAGCGTCGTTGCGCTGCCGCTCGACGCCGACGGTCTGGCGCTCTCGGCGGGA
>VBCS01000017.1 GCA_005888955.1 Betaproteobacteria bacterium | reverse complement strand
AGCCGCGAGCTGATCCGCGAGTTGCGGGCGCTGCGGCGGTTGATGCTGCGCCACCCTGCAGCGAACAATGAGCGCTCGGTCGGCCTGTTCCTGGCGATGGGCTATCACGATGCCTTGCTCCGCCGCCTCAAGCGAACTTACGCCGAGCGCGCGCCGGCAGTCGCTACGGCGCTGGCAAAACACCTGCCCGACGTCGTGTTCCGGACTGTGGCCGGGGCGTCGTCGTTCTGGCTCAGATTCCCCGACGGTGTCGATACGCGGGCGCTCGCGGCCGCGGCTGAGCGCCATGGCGTCTTGATCGAGCCGGGAGACGTGTTTTTCGCGACCGACCGCCCGCTGAGAAACTACGCGCGTCTGGGCTTTGCGTCCATTGCGACCGAGCGCATCGAGCCGGGCCTCGCTGCATTGGCCGCGGCCTACGCGCACATCACCGCGACCCACGCCGCGGGGCGGTGATGACTATGCGAATGAATTCGCGGGCGCGTAGCCCGGGCTACGGCTGTCACGCGACGACGGGCTCGTTTGACTCGATACGTTCCGCAGCCAGTACCTGCGCCACCGCGTTGACGACGGCGGCGATGCGTCCGACATCGCGCAATTGCTGCGTGTTGAAGCCGTTTTCGCGCAGCAGCTTGTAGTGCGACTGGACGCAGAACTCACACTTGCCGACGATCGACGCGGCAAGCGCGTAGAGCTCGAAACTCGGCCTGTCGACACCGCCGTGCGTCGCGTACGCGTTCATGCGCAGCTCCGGCCGCACGGTCTTCAGCTCGGGGTCGGCCGCCATCTCCACGTACGGGTACCAGACATTGTTCATGCCCATGAGCGCAGCGGCGGTCAGTGCGGCCTGTGCCTGCCCCGGGTCGAGTGCGCCCTCACGCAAGGCCGCAATCAGCGGCGCCGACTTCGCCGCAAAGGCAGCAGCCAGCGCCGCGCCGTTCGCCTGCACCGGCGTCAAGCTCGAGCGGTTGAGCACCGCGTCGAAGTTGAGCCGCAGATCCTTGGCGTAGTCGGGGATACGATCCTTGATCGATTGCAACGTGTCCATAAGTGATCCTTGGTTTGATGGGAGTCTCTACTCAACGGGCGCCTTGGAAAGCGTAGCGCAGTAGCGCTACAAGGTGCCACCGCCGACCGCCCGGTTGCAGGGGCATAGCTCGTCGGTTTGCAGTCCATCGAGGACGCGCAGCACTTCCTCGGGGCTGCGGCCGACATTGAGGTTGTTGACCGAGACGTGCTGGATCACGTTGTCGGGGTCGACGATGAACGTAGCGCGCAACGCCACGCCCTCCTTCGGATCGCGCACCCCGAGCTGATCGACCAGCGATCCGGTCACGTCGGCGAACTGCCATTGGTTAAGGCTCTTCAGCTCCGCGTGATCGCGGCGCCATCCGAGCTTGGAGAACTCGTTGTCGGTCGAACCGCCAAGCACGACCGCATCGCGATCTTCGAAGTCCTTGGCGAGCTTGGCGAAGCCGACGATCTCGGTCGGGCAGACGAAGGTGAAGTCCTTGGGATAGAAGTAGATGACCTTCCACTTGCCCGGAAAGGACCGTTCGTCGATCGGTGCAAAGGCCGATTCGCCGTTTTCCTCGTGACGGTTGAAGCCGGGCTTGACTCCGACGACGTTGAACGATTCCAGTTTCTGACCTACGGTTTTCATGCGCTGCTCCTGTCGTGAGCGGTGCCTGCGACGGCCCGCCGGTTGTCCAAGTCCTGCAAATGAGAACGATTCGTATATTATGGCGCGTCCGCTGATAATTCAATTTGTTTATTCTAATGGCCTCGTTAAGCGCTCTTTATCACGATGGCGAGCCCTAGTTAATCGGCCAACTTCGCGTTACCTTGTTGCGCAGCCAAAGGAGGACGAGATGCGCGTCGGTGTGCCCAAGGAAATCAAGGTTTTGGAAAACCGGGTCGGACTGACGCCTGGCAGCGTCCGCGAAGCCGTTCATAGCGGCAACGAAGTGATCGTCGAGCACAATGCCGGACAGGGCATCGGCATGGACGACGAGGCGTACCGCCGCGCGGGCGGCAGGGTCGTCGACACGGCGGCAGAGGTGTTCGCCGCCGCCGACATGATCGTGAAGGTCAAGGAGCCCCAGGCGAACGAACGCAAGATGCTGCGCCAGGGCCAGGTGCTCTTCACGTACCTGCATCTGGCGCCCGATCCCGAACAAGCGCAGGACCTGATCGCAAGCGGTGCGGTATGTATCGCATACGAAACCGTGACCTCGCCTTCCGGCGGCCTGCCGCTGCTGGCACCGATGTCGGAGGTCGCCGGCCGCATGGCGGTCCAGGCGGGCGCGTACTACTTGGAAAAGCCGCACGGCGGCATCGGCATACTGCTCGGCGGCGTGCCGGGCGTCGATCCAGCCAAGGTGGTCATTCTCGGCGGCGGTGTGGTCGGCTCGCACGCCTGCCACATCGCGCTCGGCATGGGCGCCGATGTGTGGGTACTCGACCGCAGCGTCGACGTGCTGCGGGCGCTGTGGCGGCAGTTCGGCCGACCGCTGAACACCGTTTACTCGACGCGTGACGCTGTGGAGCAGCACGTGACGACTGCCGATCTCGTCATCGGCGGCGTGCTCATCCCCGGGGCTTCGGCGCCGAAGCTCGTCTCACGCGAGCTGATCGCGCGGATGAAGCCGGGCGCAGTCGTCGTCGACGTGGCGATCGATCAGGGCGGTTGTTTCGAGACCTCGCAACCGACGACGCACGCCGATCCGGTCTACGTCGTCGACGGCGTGACGCATTACTGCGTCGCCAACATGCCGGGCGGCGTGCCGCGCACGTCGACTTTCGCGCTCAACAACGCCACATTGCCATTCGTGCTCGCGCTGGCGAACAAGGGCTGGCAGAAAGCGCTCGCCGACGACCGTCACCTCAAGAACGGCCTCAATGTCGCCTTCGGCAAGGTGACATGCAAGCCGGTGGCGGAGGCGCTGGGCTACAAATACGTCCCGCCGGAAGCGGTGATGTAGCTGGCCCCACCCACGAGCGCAGGCTGGCACCAGCCTGCACTCCGACGCGCGGCGACAATGCCGTGTGCAGCGGATCTTTCCGAGGAGTCGCCATGAACACCATGACCGAAACCAGAAACCTCGCAGTCGTCGGCAGGCAGAAGATGACGCCCTCGGAAGCGTTTGTCGAAACGCTCGTCGCTCAGGGCGTGAAGGACGTGTTCGGGATCGTCGGCTCCGCGTACATGGATGCGCTCGACCTGTTTCCGCTCGCCGGCATACGCTTCATCTCGGTCGCGCACGAGCAGGGCGCGGGGCACATGGCCGACGGCTACGCCCGGGTGTCGGGCCGCCACGGTGTGTGCATTGCGCAGAACGGGCCGGGCGTGACGAACTTCGTCACCTCCACTGCGGCGGCGTACTGGGCGCATTCGCCCGTGGTCGTCGTCACCCCCGAGACCGGGTCGATGACGCTCGGCCTGGGCGGGTTCCAGGAGACCGAGCAGTTGCCGATCTTCTCCAGGATTACCAAATATCAGGCGCACGTGAACAACAGGGCGCGGATGGCCGAGCTGACCGCACGTGCATTCGACCGCGCGCTGCTCGAGTTGGGGCCCACACAGGTCAACATCCCGCGCGATTTCTTCTACGGCGATATCGAGTGCGAGATTCCGCGTCCGGTCGCGATCGAACGCGGCGCCGGTGGCGAGCTGGCACTGAATGCCGCGGCCGAGCTTCTCGCCGACGCGCAGTTTCCCGTGATCCTCTGCGGTGGCGGCGTAATCATGGCGGATGCGCTGGCCGAAGCGATCCGGCTCGCCGAGTTGCTGCAGGCGCCCGTTTGCAATTCGTATCTGCACAACGACTCGTTTCCGGCGGGCCATCCCTTGTGGTGCGGTCCGCTCGGCTACCAGGGCTCGAAGGCGGCGATGAAACTGATCGCGAAAGCCGACGTCGTGCTCGCGCTGGGCACGCGGCTGGGTCCGTTCGGTGTGCTGCCGCAACACGGCCTCGACTACTGGCCGAAGGACGCCAGGATCGTGCAGATCGACGCCGACGCAAAGATGCTGGGCCTCGTCAAGCCGGTCTCCGGCTGACCGGCAGGACGCTCGCGTCCCAGGCGAATGGCGACACCCGGCTCGGCGTGATCAGAGGCGAAAAAGCCGCGTGGGAAGCCGAGCTCGACGGCTGATCGCAGGAGAAGGATGCGTGGTCTCTCGAGGTTGCGAAGGACTCGAGGCACATGCACCCGCGTCAGATGCTGCGCGAGCTCGAACGCG
This sequence comes from Betaproteobacteria bacterium, assembly GCA_005888955.1. GTDB lineage: Bacteria > Pseudomonadota > Gammaproteobacteria > Burkholderiales > Casimicrobiaceae > PALSA-1003. The sequence goes on along the minus strand of VBCS01000017.1, from coordinate 1,536 downwards.
CGATGCCCGATAACGCCATGGTATCGACCGATATCGGCAACATCTGCTCCGTCTCCAATTCGTATCTGCGCTTCGAGCGCCCGCGCTCGATGTTCGCGGCGATGAGCTTCGGCAACTGCGGCTACGCGTTTCCCACGATCATCGGTGCCAAAGTAGCGGCGCCCGAGCGGCCGGCGATCGCGTATGTGGGTGACGTCGCCTGGGGGATGAGCTTCGGCGAACTGCAGACCTGCGTGCGCGAGAACATTCCGGTCACCGCGGTGGTCTTCAACAACGGCCAATGGGGCGCGGAAAAGAAGAACCACGTCGATTTCTACGCCAACCGTTTCGTCGGCGTGAATCTCGACAAGCAGCCCTCCTGGGCTGCCGTGGCGAAGGCGATGGGGGCGGAGGGTCAGCGCATCGACAAGCTGTCCGACGTCGGGCCGGCGTTGCGCGCCGCGGCCAAGGCGCAAGGCGAGGGCAGGACGACGGTGCTGGAGATGATGGTCACGCGCGAGCTGGGCGATCCGTTCCGTCGCGACGCGCTCGCGTTGCCGACACGGCATCTTGCCAAGTACAAGTCCACCGCAGCGTAGCGCGGGCTGCGCGGCGGCGCGCGGCTGCGGCCGTGGCACAATGCGTCAGAATTCTGGAGGATCGACCCTTGGCTTTGGCCCGCGGTGCTGCGTTGTGGTTCGTCACGGCAATGCTGTGCGCCACCCCGGCGCTCGCGCAGGACGCGAAGGATTATCCCAACAAGCCGATCCGCTTCATCGTTCCCTATCCGCCGGCCGGCGGCACCGATATCGTCGCGCGCATCATCGTCGATCCGCTCGCGGCGGTGCTCGGACAGCCGATCGTCATCGAGAACCGCGGCGGAGCCGGCGGCAATGTCGGCACGGATGTCGCGGCGAAGTCCGCGCCCGACGGCTACACGATCCTTTTCACGCTGTCCTCGCACACGATCAATCCGAAGCTCTACGAAAAGCTTCCCTTCGACGTCGAAAGGGATTTCGTGCCGATCAGCCTCGCGGCGTTGGTTCCGCAAATCCTGGTCGCGAATCTGTCGCTGCCGGCCAATAACATCGCCGAGCTGATCGCGCTCGCCAAGCGCGAGCCGGGTAAGCTCAACTACGCATCGGTGGGCACCGGTTCGCCGGCGCATATCGCCGGCGAGCTCTTCAAGCTCAAGGCGGGTGTCGATATCGTCCACGTGCCGTACAAAGGCGGCGGACCGGCCGTCACCGATACGCTCGGTGGGCAGGTGCAATTGGCATTCGTATCGATTCCCGCGGCGCTGCAGTTCGTCAAGGCCGGCAAGCTCAAGGCGCTCGCGGTGACGAGCGACAAGCGCAGCCTTGCTGCGCCAGACATTCCGACGATCGCGGAGTCCGTGCCCGATTGCATCGTCAATTCGTGGTACGGGGCGTTGGCGCCGGCGAAGACGCCGCTGGCGATCATTGCCAAACTTCAGGCTGCATTCGCCAAGGTGTTGGCGCAGCCTGAGGTCAAGGACAAGCTGTTTCTGCAAGGCGCAGAGGCCGCATCGTCGAC
>VBCS01000160.1 GCA_005888955.1 Betaproteobacteria bacterium | reverse complement strand
GCGCGCACTGAAACTGTCCCCGAGGTCGAGGCATAGCCCCCTGCTCTGCCGCATGCCGATCATCTCCAGGAGACGCCCGTGGCGACCACGCCGGCGGTGCTCGAGCCGGCGCCGGATTCGGAGATCGTTCGCGTCGAGCCGCCGGGCGGTCCACCGGCGCAAGTGGTCGAGCCGGCCGAGGCAACCGCCATGCCTCGCAACGCGCCAGAAATCCCCCGGGTCGCGCTTGAGCTGCCGGCGGACTCTGGCCTGGTCTTGGTCGAGACTACGCATGCCGCGCCGACGGCTGCGGAGGAGACCGAGCCGTCTCGAATCCGTCGCATACGTCCGCCGCGCGTTGCTATTGCCGACGAACCGCTGCAGCTGGTCGAGACGACGAAGGACTCGACGCCGCCGGTGTAGTCCGGATTGAACCGCGTAGCCCGGGTGGAATCATGTAGCCCGGGCTACGGAAGCTAGCCGTCCGCTTCGTACGCGACGAACGTCGCCCGGATCACATCGAGCAATCCCGCCGCGCCGCTCTCCGCGAGATCGAGCACCCGCTCGAAGTCTTCGGGCGCGCCGTAATACGGATCGGGCACTTCGAGCGCACCGAGCCCGGGATTGAAATCCAGAAACAGGCCGAGATAGCCGGTGTAGTCGCCCGGGCGCAGCCCGTGCAACACCCGAAGATTGTCCATATCCATAGCCAGAATCCACTCGAAGCGGCGGAAGTCTTCGCCGTCGACGCGGCGTGCGCAGCGGCCGGGGAGGTCGTAGCCGCGTCGGCGCGCATGGGTGATCGCGCGCGGATCAGGAGGTTCCCCGAGCTGATAGTCGTGCGTCGCAGCAGAATCGACGCGGATCCGTTCGGCGAGCCCTGCATTAGCAACCAGCGCGCGGAACACGCCTTCCGCGATCGGCGAGCGGCAGATATTACCCATGCAAACGAAGAGCACGTTTGCGGCGCGCTGCGTGCTGCGATGTTCGCGGTGACGGTCTAGGTTGGACAGCACGGCGGATCAATTCGAGGATCGACGCAACGGTGCTAGCCGCGTTCCCGCTTGGGGCGCTCGTGCAGAGAAATGCCCTTATCCTGCCCTTCCGCGGCGCCGGTGATCGTATCCACCGTAAGCTCGCGCGGGACCGTTTCCCAGGTTGAAAGTGCGGCGATGGCGTTCCGGCGGAAGGCCCGGTACACCCGCAATGCCGCCTTGGGCGTCATCCCCGGTATGGTCTCGAGCGCGGCCTGAGCCATCGCGGCGGAAAGCTGTTCGTCGAAACGGTCGAATACCGACTCTATATTGATGCGCATGATGGCTCGCTCCTCGTGACGAGTACCAGGTACGCCGATTGTCCACCATCCAGGCGTCACCTTGGTGACAAGACCCAAAAATGATAAGGATATGCGATCGTCAGGACTCCGTCAGCCCGGTCGTACCTACTGCATGAACCACCCGTGACTCACGACCAGCGACTGGCCGGTCAGCGCATTCGACGGGAACGCCGCAAAAAATAGCGCCACCTCGGCGACGTCGTCCACGGTCGTGAACTCACCATCGACGGTCTCCTTGAGCATCACCTTCTTGATCACGTCTTCTTCGGAGAGCCCGAGCGCCTTCGACGTTGGCGCGCACGCCGTGTGCCGCGCCTTCCTTCGCGATGACCTTGGCGAGTCCGATCAGCCCGTGCTTGGCGGTGACGTAAGGCGCCTTGAGCACCGAAGCTTCCTTGGAATGCACCGAGCCCATATAGATGATGCTGCCGCCGCGACCCGATTTGTACATGTGCGGGATGCACGCGCGCGTGGTCAGGAACGCGCCGTCGACGTGGATCGCGAGCATCTTCTTCCACTCGGCATAGCCGAACTCCTCGATCGGATGCACGATCTGGATACCGGCGTTGCTGACCAGGATGTCGACGCCTCCGAAAGTTGCGACGACAGCGGCGACACCGTCGTTGACCGCTCGCTCGTCGGTGACGTCCATGGCAATACTGATGGCCTGGCCTCCGCTCGCCCGGATCTCGTTTGCGGTCGCCTCAGCGGCGTCCTTGTTGAGGTCGGCGATCGCCAGCTTCGCGCCCTCACGCGCATACACCCGCGCGATGTCTTTGCCGATGCCGCTCGCGGCGCCGGTGACGATTGCGGATTTGCCCTTGAGCTTCATTTCGCCTCTCATTTGCCGCAACAGGTCAGGTCGCGAGATCGAATACCTGAACGCCGTTCACGCTCTCGATCGCGCGATGCCAGCTCGGGTTGGCGCACGAACGGCGCAGGTCCTCGAGACCTCCTTCCCAGAGCTGGCGCACCGTCGCTCGCGAGAATTCGTAGTCCTTCGCGCTCGACGCGTGCGCGAGGCGCCGATTGATGAGGTGCACGATAGTGACGTGCCGCTTGCGCTCGCATAGCGGCGCGAGCCTTCGATAGTCCGGATCGTCGTGCAGCTTCGCGGGCAGCTTGCGCAGGAAGCGCCCCAGCGCGGCGCGGACGTCCTCGAGCTCCTCCGCGCGGCTCGTGTTGAACCGTGTCTTGCTCGAATACTGGATATCCTTGCTGCGCTCGAGTACTTCGTCGAGATTCTTCGGCAAATCGCCGCGCGCGCTGAACAGGTCGACCTGCATGATCAAGGCGTTGATTCCGGACGAATCGTCGAGCACGTACCAGAGCGGCGAATTCGATACGAGGCTGCCGTCCCAGTAGTGGCTTCCGTCGATGACCACGGGCGGAAACCCGGGCGGCAGCGCCCCGCTCGCCATGATGTGATCGGCCTTGATCCGCTGCCGCTGATTGTCGAAGTAGACGGAGTTACCCGTGTGGATATCCACCGCGCCCACGGAAAGGCGCATCTCCTTGCGATTGATGCGATCGAAGTCGACGAGTTCCTCGAGAGTCTCCTTGAGCGGCGTGGTGTCGTAGACGCTGAGCGCGCCGGGGCTGCCGTCCGGCGCGAGATAAGGCGGCGGCAGGCGCGGCACGAAAAAACCCGGCACGCCGAAGGCGGTCGTTGCCATCGCGCTGACGCGGTTGAACGCGAGCCGTAACGGATCGAGATACGCCGGCGGAATAATGGGAATACCCGAGGAGACACGGTCCCAGAATGCGACCAGGCGCTCGATTCGCCGCTCGGGGGGATTGCCGGCGATCAAGGCCGCGTTGATCGCGCCGATCGAAACCCCCGTTACCCAGTTCGGGGCGAAGCCACATTCGGCCATGCCTTCGTAGACTCCTGCCTGGTAGGCGCCGAGCGCACCGCCGCCCTGCAACGCGAGGACGGTCTGCTCATGCTTCGGCAAGCTGAAGCGAGTCCGCTGGGTCGTGCGGCGAGCCGTCATCCGGAGTCGGTGAACGCGACTTTGTTGCGCTGCAATACTACCACGCGTATTGCCCGACATCTCGCAGCTCAATCCGGCACCGCGACGCCGAATAATTTTTCCTTGAGCTGGTAGAGCCGGTCGCGGAGCTCCGCGGCTTTCTCGAATTCGAGATTCCTGGCGGCGTCGAGCATTTCCTTTTCGATTCGCTTGAGCTCACGCTCGAGGTCTCTCTCCGGCATCGCTTCGTATTTGGCGTGCGCCTGTGCAGCCTTGAGCTGCTTTCGCTCCTCGTCGATGTCGTAGACGCCGTCGATAATGTCCTTGATCCTCTTTTGTACGCCCTTGGGGGTGATGCCCAAGCGCTCGTTGTATGCAAGTTGCTTGTTCCGGCGGCGCTCGGTCTCCCCGATCGCCGCCTTCATCGATCCGGTCATCGTGTCGGCGTAAAGGATCGCCGTGCCATTGATGTGCCGCGCGGCGCGGCCGATGGTCTGGATCAACGAGCGCTCGGCGCGCAGGAACCCTTCCTTGTCGGCGTCGAGAATACCGACGAGCGACACCTCGGGGATGTCGAGTCCTTCGCGCAGGAGGTTGATACCCACCAGTACGTCGAACTCGCCCAGCCGCAGGTCGCGGATGATCTCCACCCGCTCGACCGTTTCGATATCCGAGTGCAGGTAGCGCACCTTGACGCCGTGCTCGTTCAGGTAGTCGGTCAGGTCTTCGGCCATCCGCTTGGTGAGCGTGGTGACCAGCACACGCTCGCCGCGCTCGACACGCAGGTTGATTTCGGACAGCAGGTCGTCGACCTGCGTCTGCGCCGGGCGCACTTCGAGCACGGGGTCGACCAGTCCCGTCGGCCGCACGACCTGTTCGACGACCTGACCGGCGTGCTGCCGCTCGTAGTCGGCGGGCGTGGCGGATACGAAAATCGTCTGCGGCAGGAGCTTTTCGAACTCGTCGAAGCGCAGCGGCCGGTTGTCAAGGGCGGACGGCAGCCGGAAGCCGTAGTTGACGAGGTTTTCCTTGCGCGCGCGGTCGCCCTTGTACATCCCGCCGACCTGCGGAATCGTTACGTGCGACTCGTCGATGAACGCTAGCGCGTTGCGCGGCATGTAGTCGACCAGCGTCGGCGGCGGCTCGCCGGGCTGGCGGCCCGAGAGGTGGCGCGAGTAGTTCTCGATACCCTTGCAGAATCCGATCTCGATCATCATCTCGATATCGAAGCGCGTGCGCTGCTCGATGCGTTGGGCCTCGATCAGCTTCATCTGCGACACGAAGAACTCCTTCTGCTGCGCGAGCTCGATCTTGATCGCTTCGACCGCGTCGAGCACCTTGTGCCGGCCCGTGACGTAGTGGCTCGACGGGAACACCGTGAAGCGCGCGAGCTTCTGCTTGATGTGCCCGGTTAGAGGGTCGAAAAGTTGCAGCGAATCGACTTCGTCGTCGAAGAGCGAGAGGCGGATGGCATTCTCCGCGTGCTCCGCGGGGAAGATATCGATGACCTCGCCGTGGACGCGGAATGTGCCGCGGCGGAAGTCGGTGTCGTTGCGCTGGTATTGCAGCTCGGTCAGGCGTTTGATCGCCTCGCGCTGGGCCAGGCGATCGCCCTGCCGCAAATGCAGGATCATGCTGTGGTATTCCGAAGGGTCGCCGATGCCGTAGATCGCCGACACGGTGGCGACGATGACGCAGTCGGGGCGTTCGAGAATCGCCTTGGTCGCGGACAGACGCATCTGCTCGATGTGCTCGTTGATCGACGAGTCCTTCTCGATGTACAGGTCGCGCGACGGCACGTACGCCTCGGGCTGATAGTAATCGTAGTAGGAGACGAAGTACTCGACCGCGTGGCTCGGCAGGAACTCGCGAAATTCCGAGTAGAG
>VBCS01000159.1 GCA_005888955.1 Betaproteobacteria bacterium | reverse complement strand
TGTGACCGATCTCGACGGCGATTTTGGCGGCGTTGACGCCCGCGTGACCCAGCGCATGCAGGTCGCCGGCGGCGCGCTACGGCTGACTGCGGGCGTCGCGTACGACCGGCAGCATCAACGTCGCCGTGGATTCGTCAACAACAACGGAGAGCTGGGAGACCTGCGGCGCGACGAGGACGACTTCCTCAGCGCCACCGACGGCTACGCGCAAGCGCAGTGGGCGCCGCTCGCCGCGCTGTCGTTCCTCGGGGGTGCGCGGTACAGCGATGTGCGCTTCAATTCGGTCGACCATTACATCAACGCACTGAATCCGGACGACAGCGGCCGCGTCGCGTACAGCCACCTAAGCCCCGTCGTGGGCGCGATGTGGCATGCCGCGCCCAGCGTCAACGTCTATGCCAACTGGGGCGAGGGCTTCGAGACCCCGACGTTCATCGAGCTCGCGTACCGGACGGTGGGCACCGGCCTCAACTTCGATTTGCGGCCCGCGGTGAGCCGCTCGGCAGAAGCAGGCGTCAAGGCGTATGTCTTCAATGGCCAGCGCGTGAACCTTGCGGCGTTCTCCACCACGACGTCGAACGAGATCGTCATCGACACCGCGGTCGGCGGCCGCACCACGTACAAGAACGCGAGCAAGACACGCCGGCGCGGCGTCGAGGCGCAATGGGAAGCCGACCTGGGTTACGGCTTGTCCAGCTACGCGTCGTACACCTGGTTATCGGCGAAGTTCGCATCCGACGCGACGACGGGCTTGCCGCCGCAGCCGGTTCCGGCCGGTTCGCACTTGCCCGGTGTACCGCAGTCGAACGCTTTCGTCGAGCTCGCGTGGGTGCGCTCCGATTGGTTTGGGTTTTCTGCTGCGCTCGAGGCACAGTATGCGGGCAAGGTCTATGTCAACGATCGCAACACCGACGCTGCGCCGAGCTACACAATCGTCAACCTGCGCGCCGGCCTCGAGCAAGGCGCGGCGACCTGGACGCTGCGCGAATTCGTGCGCGTCAACAACATCGGCGACCGGGATTACGTCGGCTCGGTGATCGTCGGCGACGTCAACAGCCGTTTCTTCGAACCATCCGCGGGGCGCAACTACCTGATCGGCGTGAGCGCGAATGCAAGGTTCTGATCCGGCGCCGCGATATCCACTCGCCGTAATCGTTCTGCACTGGGCGATTGCGGTGGCCGTTAGCGGCCTCATCGTGTTGGGATGGTGGATGCAGACGATCCCGAAGGATCCTGTCGGACCTCGTGCCGATGCGTACAACCTGCACAAGTCGATCGGGTTGAGCGTGCTGTTGCTTATGGTCGTACGTCTCGCCTGGCGCGCCTCACACCGTCCGCCTCAGCTTCCGCCTTTGCCGCTCTGGCAAGCCCGGGCGGCGCACGCGGTCCACGCCCTGCTTTATTTGTTCATGTTCCTGGATGCGCTGAGCGGATACCTGGGGTCAGCGGTGAGCGGCTTTCCCGTGAAATTCTTCGGCTGGGCCCTCCCTGACTGGGCGCCCGCCAATGCCGGGCTCAAGGAGGCGTGCAGCGTTGTCCACGGCGTAAGCAGTTGGGCACTGGTGGCGGCGATCGGTGTTCACGTCGTGGCGACGTGCTATCACCAGTGGGTGCTGCACGACGGCTTGTTGTGGCGAATGTGGCCCAGGCGCGCGGTTAACCTCGAACCAAAGTCTCGAGCCGCCTGACGCGCTGAAGTCCCGCGGTCGCATTGCCGTCATCTTCCACGCGGAGTATCCTAGGTTTGCCGCCACGCCGCGAATCCCAACGCCAGCTTTTTCGGCGGCACTCAACCGAAGGAGGACCCCGTGTCTGTCGCGCTGTCTCTTACCGTCAACGGCAAGGCAGAGCGCGCGGAGATCGATCCGCGCACGCTGCTCGTGGAATTCATTCGCAACGATCTCGGCCTGACCGGCACTCACGTGGGCTGTGACACCGGGCAATGCGGCGCGTGTACCGTGCTCATCGACGGCAACGCAGTCAAGGCGTGCACGATCCTCGCCGTTCAGGCGGAGGCGGCCAAGGTGACGACCATCGAAGGCCTCGCCAACAACGGCGAGATGCATCCGATGCAGGCTGCGTTCAAGGAATGCCACGGCCTGCAATGCGGCTTCTGCACGCCCGGCATGGTCCTCTCCGCGATCGATCTGGTGCAGCGTCATCCGAATGCCGACGAGAAAAAGATTCGCGCCGAGCTCGAAGGCAATCTCTGCCGCTGCACGGGTTACCAGAACATCGTCAAAGCGGTGGCCCAGGGCGCCGCCGCCATGCGGAGATAAGCTCATGGGCGCCAACGATCTCAACACCATCGGCCAATCAGTCCGCCGCAAGGAGGACTATCGCTTTCTGATCGGTGCCGGCCAGTACACCGACGACGTCAACCCGCCGCACCATACGCACGCCTATTTCCTGCGCTCGCCCCATGCGCACGCGAAGATTCGCAAGACCGACACGTCCAAGGCGAAGGCGGCGCCCGGGGTCGTCGGAATCTACACCGGCGCCGACCTGACCGGCGTCAACGGCCTGCCGTGTGGCTGGCTGATTACCGGCACCGACGGGCAGCCGATGAAGGAGCCGCCGCATCCGGTGCTGGCGCAGGACAAGGTTCGCTATGTCGGCGATGGCATCGCTTTGGTGATCGCGGAGACACCCGACCAGGCGAAGGACGCCGCCGAGCTCATCGACGTCGATTACGAAGTCTTGCCCGCGGTGGTCAATCCCGTCGATGCGTTGAAATCCGGTGCGCCGCAGATCCACGACGGCGCGCCCGGCAACAAGTGCTACACCTGGGCGCTGGGCGACAAGGCCGCGGTCGACGCGGCATTCGCCAAAGCCGCGCACGTAACCAAGCTCGACATCGTCAACAACCGGCTCATCCCGAATGCGATCGAACCGCGCGCCGCTGTCGCGAGCTACAGCCGTGCCGATGATGGTTATACGCTCTACGTGACCAGCCAGAACCCGCACGTCGAGCGGCTGCTGATGACCGCATTCGTGCTGGGATTGCCGGAGACCAAGGTGCGGGTCATCGCGCCCGACGTCGGCGGCGGCTTCGGCTCGAAGATCTATCTGTATCCGGAAGAGACCGCGATGGTGTGGGCATCCAAGCGCGTCAACCGGCCGATCAAGTGGACAGCCGAGCGCAGCGAGTCGTTCCTGTCCGACGCGCATGGCCGCGATCACGTGACCCACGCCGAGCTGGCGCTCGACAAGGACGGCAAGTTCCTCGCCATGCGCGTGCACACCACCGCGGCGATGGGCGCGTACCTGTCGACCTTCGCCTCGTGCATCCCGACGATCCTGTATGCGACGCTGCTCGCCGGCCAGTACACCACGCCCGCGATCTATTGCGAAGTGACGGCGGTATTCACCAATACCGCGCCGGTCGATGCCTATCGCGGCGCAGGGCGGCCTGAGGCGACGTACGTCGTCGAACGGCTGGTATACGCCGCTGCCGCCGAGATGGGTATCGCGCAGGACGAGATTCGCCGCCGCAACTTCATCCGCAAGTTCCCGTACCAGACGCCGGTCGCACTGCTCTACGATACGGGGGGCTACGATGCCTGTCTCGATGAGGCGATGAAGATGGCAGACGTCCGAGGATTCGCGGCGCGCAAAGCGGAGGCCGCGAAGCGCGGCAAATTGCGCGGGCTGGGTTATTCATCGTACATCGAAGCCTGCGGCATCGCGCCGTCGAACATCGCGGGTGCGCTCGGCGCGCGGGCGGGGCTGTACGAAGTGGGCGAAGTGCGCGTCAATCCGACCGGCGGAGTCACCGTGTTCACCGGCTCGCACAGTCACGGTCAGGGTCACGAGACGACGTTCTCGCAGGTCGTCGCGAGCCGGTTGGGGATACCGATCGAGAACGTCGAGATCGTCCACGGCGATACCGGGCGCATTCCCTTCGGTATGGGCACCTACGGCTCACGTTCGCTGGCGGTCGGCGGTACTGCGATCATCAAGGCGCTGGACAAAGTCGTCGCCAAAGGCAAGAAGATCGCCGCGCACCTGCTCGAGGCGGCGGAAGCCGACATCGAGTTCAAGGACGGCAAGTTCAACGTCGCCGGCACCGACCGCAGCAAGGCCTTCGGCGAAGTCGCGCTGGCTGCATACGTGCCGCACAACTATCCGCTCGACAAGCTGGAGCCCGGCCTCGACGAGACCGCATTCTACGATCCGACCAATTTCACGTTCCCTGCAGGTACGCACATCTGTGAGGTCGAGGTCGATCCCGAGACCGGCGTCGTGCAGATTGTCGACTTTTCCGCTTGCGACGACTTCGGCAACATCATCAATCCGATGATCGTCGAAGGCCAGGTGCACGGCGGATTGGCGCAGGGCATCGGCCAGGCGCTGCTCGAGTGCTGCGTGTACGACAAGGAGACCGGCCAGCTTTTGACCGGCAGCTACATGGACTACGCGATGCCGCGTGCCGCGCATCTGCCTTCCTTCAAGGTGGCGACGAAGGTCACGCCGTGCACGCACAATCCGCTCGGCGCCAAGGGTTGCGGCGAAGCCGGAGCGATCGGCGCTCCGGCGGCGCTGATGAATGCCGTCCATGATGCGCTGGCTGCGGCCGGCGTTAAATACATCGACATGCCGGCGACGCCGCATCGGGTGTGGAACGCGATTCAAGCGGCGAAGCATTGAGGAGACGAATATGTACGCATTCGAGTATCAACGCGCAAAGAGCGTCGCCGATGCGGCCGCGGCACTGAGCAAAAGCAGTGGCAAGGCGCTCGCCGGCGGGCAAAGCCTCGTCGGGGCGATGAAGCTCCGTCTCGCGAATCCCGGCACGGTCGTCGATTTGTCCGGCATTGCAGAGCTGAAGGGCATCAAGAAGGAAGGCG
>VBCS01000158.1 GCA_005888955.1 Betaproteobacteria bacterium | reverse complement strand
TCACCGGATCGTAGGGGATGTCGCTGTAGACGTGCGGCACCACGGCCATCGGCCCGATCGGCATGACCATGATGGTCGCGCCGTCCGGCGGCGCATTCCTCACCGTCTCCGCGGCGATGCGGCCGATCGCGCCGGGCCGATTGTCGACGACGACCGGCTGCCCGACGCTGTCCTTGAGCTTGTCGGCGACGACGCGCGCCATCACGTCCGCGGTGCCGCCCGCGGCAAAGCCGACGACGATCCTCACCGGTTTGTCGATGCGATCCTGAGCCGGCGCGAGCGGGACCGCGACAAGCGACAGCAGAACAACGCCGAACGAGAGACAAGTGCGAGCATTCATGCCGTCCTCCGTGGAATTCCGTTGGCGATGCCGCCGCTCGAGATCGGCATCTCGCCGGCAAGTATACGGGCCTTGGCGGCGAGCGGTCCGTTACACTGCAAGTTGTTGCACGCCCTCCGTTGCGCGAGAGCTCATGCCCGACGTCCATCCGCTCCGCCGCGCGTTGCCCCTGTTCCTGCTCGCGGGGCTGTGCCTGTCATCGCTCGATGCCACGGCGAAATATCTGGTGCGCGACCACGCGCTGTTTCTCGTCGTCTGGGCGCGTTATGCCGGACAGATGCTGGTCGTGACGCCTTTTGCCTGGCAGCGCAGCGGACCCGGGTTCTGGCGCACGCGCCATCCCGCTCTGCAACTCCTGCGTTCGGCGTTTCTTCTCGGCGCCACGATCTGCTTCTTCGGCGGACTGCGCTATCTGCCTTTGGCCGAGGGCTCGGCGATCACGTTTCTCGCACCCATTTTTGTCATCGTTCTCTCGGGGCCGTTGCTCGGCGAGCGGCCCAACCGCGCCCGCTGGCTCGCGTCGATCACCGGATTCATCGGCATCGTCATCCTGGTGCGGCCGGGGTCGGCGATCTTTCACCCCGCGACGCTGCTGCTCGTCGTCGCGGCGCTTTGCAACGCGCTCTATTTCCTGATGACGCGAATGCTAGCCGACGAGAGCGTGTACACGACGCTTTTCTACAGCGCGCTCGCGGGGACGGTCGGTCTGTCCCTGATCCTGCCCTGGCATATCGATGCGGGCGTGCTGACGTGGCGCGAGGGGGCCTTGTTCCTGCTGCTGGGGCTCTTCGCCGGCCTCGGTCACTGGTTCGTCATCAGCGCGCATCTGCTGGCACCGGCGTCGTTGCTGACGCCGCTCACCTACCTGCAGATGGTCTGGGCGACCTCGTACGGATTCGCCATCTTCGGCCAGTTGCCCGACGGCTGGTCAGCGCTCGGCATGGCGATCATCGTCGTCAGCGGCCTGTGGCTCGCACTGCAGGAGCGCGTTGGCGCGCCGAGGGGATAAGCGGATCTGCGCGGTGCGCAGCAGGCGCCCGGCCGCGCTTCACGGCCGGGATCAATCGTTCTTGACCGCGGCTTGCCGCGCGAGCCAGCGCGTCAGCGGTCGCCACTGCTCCCAGTCCTGCTCGCCGCGCGAGCGCGGCAGATCAAACACGCTGAGCCCATCGCGGGCGCAATAGACGTAGACCTGCGTCTGGCGCAGATGCGCGACGAGCGGATAGTCGAATCCTTCGAGAAATTCTTCGAGCTCGCCGGCGCTGATCGTGCGCGGGTCGACGCGCATCGCGACCAGGCCGATCGCGATTTCGCCTTTTTTCACCGCCTTGTACTCGCTGATCTGATCGAGGAAGTGCCGCGTCGCCCCCATGTCGAATGCACTGGGCGATACCGGCACGAGGAGGATGTCGGCGCGGCGCATCGCATCGCGCAGGCTCTCCCCGTGCAGCTCGGCGGGCGTATCGATCACCAACCACTGTGGCGGCTCGCCCTTGAGTTCCCTCTTCGCGCCGTCGGGCGTCCATCCGCCGATGGCGGGAAAAAGCGGCGGGCGCCGCGCCAGCCATTCCGTCGCCGCCCGCAGCGGATCGAAATCGGCGAGCACGACGCGCTGCTTGCGGCCGGCGAGCCAGCCGGCGGCATTGGTCGCGAGCGTCGTCTTCCCGCTCCCGCCCTTCGGATTGGCTACGACGAGGGTCTGCATTCCTTTTCTCCCTTGGATTCAATCCTATTGTAGGGCCGAATTCATTCGGCCGCGCCAACCGATGGCCGAGGCGTGCGAATGAATTCGCACCTACAGATCCGGCAGGACGGCGAACAGCGGCTCGACCGCAGCCGCTCCGAGGCGGGCGCTGCGCGCGCCGCTCCAGCCCACCACTTCGTCGGGAAGATCGGCGTTGTCCTTGAACGGCATCTCGAGCGTCAGCGCGAGGCAACCGAAAGCGTGACCCACGTACTTCGAGGCGAGTGTCAGGTTGATCTTGGTGTCCCTGTCGTCGCGATAGCCGTGTACGTCCTGAAAATCGGGACTCGCACGCTTGAACGCGGCGACGAACGCGCGCTGCAACGCATCCTGCCGGGGCGTGAAGCCCGGCAGCCGCTCGCAGCCGTCGACGAACACGTAGGGTAGGCCCTCGTCGCCGTGCACGTCGAGAAAGGCGTCGACACCGGTTTCGTGCATCGCTGCGCGCACGCAGCAGACTTCGGGACTGCGCTCCGAGCTCGGCGCCGCCCACTCGCGGTTGAGATTGGCGCCGGCAGCGTTGGTGCGCAAATTGCCGCGCACGCTGCCGTCGGGATTCATGTTCGGCACGATGTGCACCACCGCCTGCGCGAGGAGTGAGCGCGCGACCGGGTCGTAACGGTCGAGCAGGCGGTCGAGCAGGCCCTCGACGAACCACTCGGCCATCGTCTCGCCCGGATGCTGGCGCGCGATCACCCAGAGCGGCCGCTTGCCCGCGCCCCCCGCTCCGACCGTGACCAGATTCACGTCGCGGCCGTCGACCGTGCTGCCGAGGTCGCGCACCCGCGCCAGCGACGAATCCTCGGCGCGTCCGAGGAGGTCCAGATGCCGTTCCCACGAATACGGCTCGAAGTATGCGTACCACGCCGAATCGCGATCGGGAGTGTGGGCGATCGTCAGCGTGCTGCCGTCGAAGCTCGTGGGTACGCGGAACCATTGCCGCCGGTCGTACGACGCGACGGCGCGGTAGCCACGCCAGCCGTCGACATACGTACACTGGCCGGCATTGGCGAAGCGGATGCTGCAGGCCTGGCCGCGCGCGCCCTGCAAGCGGAAATAGAACCACTGCCGGAACTCGGCGTGCGAGTCGGCGCGGATGTTCACGTGGATGTCGTCCGCCCGGTCCGCGGCGATGGTCTCGATGGCGCCGGCGTCGAAGCCGTGGCTGATCTTGAGCATGAAAAGGTTCGGTGTTGAAGGAAGAGCCGCCGAGGAGGCGCAGCCTCGAGCCGCTGCGCGAGCGCCCGCTATGCTACCATCGCCTCCACCGCAGCGGACGCTGGTACCCGGCATATCAAGGCAGGCGACGCGAGATGAGGAAGCGCTCATGAGCACGGCAACCCGACCCCCGGCATCACCCGCGCCCGGCCTGTCCTCGGGCTGGTCCCTTGCGCTCGGCATCCTGCTGGTGATCGCCGGCGTCGTGGCGTTGTTGTTTCCGGTGATGGCCGCGTTTGCCGCGTCGCTGTATATCGGCTGGTTCGCGCTCATCGCAGGTGCGATCGCCATTGCCGTCGCTATCAGGACGCGCGCCGAGCCTGAGTTCGGGTGGCGACTGCTGATGGGCGTGGTCTATGTCGCCCTCGGCGTGCTTCTCGTCGCCAACCCGATTGCGGGCGCCGTGTCTCTGGCGTTGTTCGTAGGCGCGATGATGGCTGTGCTGGGCGTCGTCGAGATCGCGCTGGCGCTGCGCATCAAGCCGCACCGCGGCTGGGGCTGGATCCTGGCCAACGGCATTCTGTCGCTAGGGCTGGCCATCCTGATCGCGATCGGCTGGCCGCTCGGCTCGCTGGTGCTGATCGGCTATCTCGTCGGTTTCCAGATCATCACCTGCGGCGTCGCGCGCATCGCGGTCGCACTCGCCTCCTCCAAGGCTGCGTCCGCAGCGGCCGCGTGACGCAGGCCGCCGTGGACCACGCCGCATCCACGCTCGCTCGCCGCGCTCCATCTGCGCGTGAGGCGCAGCGCGCGGATTTCGAGGCGAACAAGTTGAAGAAACGCCTGCGCCGTCTCGTCGGCCAGGCGATCGCCGACTTCTCGATGATCGAGGCCGGCGACCGCGTGATGGTCTGTCTGTCCGGAGGCAAGGACAGCTATGGGATGCTCGACGTCCTGCTCTCGCTCCAGCACCGCGCTCCGCTGTCCTTCGAGCTGATCGCGGTCAATCTCGACCAGAAGCAGCCCGGCTTTCCCGCCGACGTGCTGCCGCGCTACCTTGCCTCGCGCGGTGTGCCGTTTCGCATCGAGGAACAAGATACCTACAGCGTCGTCAAGCGCGTAATTCCCGAAGGCAGGACGATGTGCTCGCTGTGCTCGCGGCTGCGGCGCGGCGCGCTCTATCGCGTCGCCGGAGAGATCGGAGCGACCAAGATCGCGCTGGGCCACCATCGCGACGACATTCTCGCGACGTTTTTTCTCAATCTCTTTTTCGGCGCGAAGCTGAAGACGATGCCGCCCAAGCTCGTCTCCGACGACGGCAAGCACGTGGTGATACGCCCGCTCGCCTATGTGCGCGAGCGCGACCTGGCGCGCTACGCCGAGGCGATGGCGTTCCCGATCATTCCCTGCAATCTCTGCGGCGCACAGGAAAACCTGCAGCGCAAACAGGTAACCGCGATGCTGCGCGAATGGGAGAAGCAGTACCCGGGTCGGGTCGAGACGATCTTCAACGCGCTAGGCAACGTCGTGACGACGCATCTGCTCGACCGCACGCTGCGCGACTTCGCCGCCATTCACGCCACTCCTCCTCCGTCGCTAGAAGATCCCGTTGCGCCGACTCGCCTTTAGGGAACCTCTGGACAGGTTCCACATGAGCCGCGTTTCTGGTGCAATGGCCTTAGATGCGCGGCGTCGCGGCGCAGCGAATAGTGCGTACTATTCGCAAGCCGCGCAACAACGCAGATGAGGCCATTGCGCCGAAACCCGAAGGGACGGGGGTTTCCGGGCGATCCGCTTTGTCGCGCCGCTCGCCCATGGGGGCCTGCCATGGGCTTCGCGCCGCTTCGCGCAGCTCATCCCGGAAAGCCTCCGTCGCGGCCACGCGGGGCCAGTTCAGAGGTTCCTAAACCGCTAACGTGCGCGCCCGCGTCGCGCCGCCTCGCCCTATGGCTCTCCGCGCTGGCGACGGCCGGTCTGATCGCGCTCTCGAGTGCTACGGCGTTCGCGGCGATGGATGCCGACGCGCTTGCCGGCCGGCCCTTGCTCGCCGCGCTCAGGGCCGGTGGTTTGATCCTCTACTTTCGCCACACTTCGACCGATTTCGGCCAGAACGACGAGCAGATGACGGGCTTCGAGGATTGCGCGCGCCAGCGCAATCTGACCGATCGCGGGCGCGACGAAGCCCGGGCGATCGGCGTCGCAATCAAACAGCTGGCGCTGCCCGTCGGCGACGTGCTGGCAAGCCCGTTCTGCCGCACGATGGAAACGGCCAAGCTGATTTTCGGCCGCGCGGTCTCCACCTCTGCCGTGCGCGGCGGTCCGGCAACCGGAGTTGCCCCCGACCGCTATGCCGACCTGCGAAAACTCCTGTCGTCGCCCCCGGCCGGCGGGACCGACCTCGTCATCGTCAGCCACGGCAATCCATTTCGCGCAGTATCGGACGCGCCCTATCTCGCCGAGGGCGAAGCGGCAGTGATCCGGCCGCTCGGCGCGGCGGGTTTCCGCATCGTCGCGCGCATCCCCAAGGATGGCTGGGACTCGCTCGGAGCACCGTAATCTTCCGCCGTGGCGTTGAGGAAGCGATTCGGCACGCCGGTGTACGAGGATGAATGGCCGGCCGTCTACCGACCCGCCGGCAAGACACCGGACGCGAACGATGCCGCAAAGTAAAGGCGCTCCCACACCCGCCTCCGGCACGCTGCGCATCCGCCATGCCTTCGCGATCGGGTTGATCGCGAACTTCTCGCTGCACGTGCTGACCGGCTTCGCCGCGGTCGCGGTTCATTACGGCGCGCTCTACGCGTTGCTGCGCTTCGGCCTGTCGCCCCTGGTCGCGAGCGCGATCGGCTTCTGCGGCGGCGCGCTGATGCGCTTCACGCTGTCGTACTGGCGCGTGTTCGCGCCGTCGCACGGCCTCACGATCGCGGGCAGGCGCTTCGTCGTCGCGCTGGCGGCGCAGGCGCTGGCCAACACTTCGCTGCTCGCGCTTTTGCTCGCCACCGGCCTCTCGGTGTGGCCGGCGCAAATCGCGACGACCATTCTTCTCACGTTCGCCAATTACGCTGTCTACCGGTTATGGGTTTTCCGCTGATGCTCCGCTGAATCCGACCGCGCCGCGCCCTGCGCCCGTGTCGATCCTTAGCGCACGACATCCTTGCTCTGCCC
>VBCS01000157.1 GCA_005888955.1 Betaproteobacteria bacterium | reverse complement strand
CGAGGTATCGCGCCAGAAGGTGAGCGCGCGCGCGGTCGGCCGCAGCCAGCGAAAGCGCTCGTGGCCGAGCAAGAACTCGTCGAGCCCGTACTTGAGCGCGATCAGCCAGATTTTTGCGAGCCGGAACCAGCGCATGCCGCGATTGTAAGGTATGGCTTTGACGCGATCCCAACGAGGGCGTAGATTCCCGTCGGCGTTCCCCGAGTGTTCTAGGCGCCGCCGAGGCAACCATGCCCCTCGTCCGCATTTCCCTTTCTGCTGGGAAGCCGGCCGATTACCGCCGCGCGATCGGAGATGGCATCCACCAGGCGATGGTCGAGACGCTTACCGTGCCCGAACACGACCGCTTCCAGATCTTCACCGAGCACGACGCGGGCGGGATCATCTACGACCCCGGTTATCTCGGCATCGACCGGACCGATGACATCGTACTGGTGCAGATCACCTTGAGCGCTGGCCGGAAGCCGAAACCGAAGTCGTCTGGGAAAACTGGTCCTTCGGTAACGGCAAATCCCAATACACCGAGTGACCAAAGCGCGGGATCGAAGCACCGGCGCTCGCGACCGGCAATGACATTGAGACTCGCTCCGCCATCGGGCACTCCGCATCCGGTAGTCTTCCTGATCCTCATCCTCCCGTTCGGAGTGATGTCGGGTTACCTCACCGTCACGATCGTCTATCTGCTGACGCAGGCCGGCGTGCCGGTGGACGAGTCGGCGGCGCTGGTCGCGATCAGTTACATCCCGCACAGCTGGAAGTTCTTCTGGGCGCCGCTCGTCGACACGACGCTCTCGCGCAAGACGTGGTATCTCTTCGCTACGGCCGTAAGCGGACTGGGTATTTATGCCACCGGCGCCGTCCCTGCCGAAGCGGGATCGCTGCCACTGCTCACGGCCGTGGTACTGCTCTCGAACCTAGCCGTGACGTTCCTCGCAATGTCGGTCGAGAGTTTGATGGCCTACGGCACTCCAGAGGACGCCAAGGGTCGCAGCGCAGGCTGGTTCCAGGCCGGCAATCTCGGCGGGTTCGGTCTCGGTGGCGGTGCCGGATTATGGATCGCGCAGCATTTCCAGCCGTCTTGGATGGCCGGTGCGGTGCTGGCGGCGGCATCGTTTTTGTGTTGCGCAGCGATTGCGTTCGTCGCCGAGCCGCAGCGAGCCCCGCGCGAAGAAACGTACTACCGGACGCTCGCGAATGTGATCAAGGACCTGTGGCATGTCGTTCGATCGCGCCGCGGGTTTCTCGGTCTGCTGATCTGCTTTCTGCCTATCGGTACGGGCGCGGCATCGAACCTGTGGTCTGCGCTCGCCGGCGATTGGCACGCGAGCGCCGGAACAGTCGCGTTGGTCACCGGCGTGTTGAGCGGCATGGTCATGGCCGCGGGATGCTTTGCGGGCGGCTATCTGTGCGATCGCATGGATCGCAAGGCCGCGTATGCTCTGTTCGGTGCGCTGATGGCGGGTTGTGCGGTCGCGATGGCGCTCGCGCCGAGGAGCGAGACCATGTACGCCGCATTCACCTTGATTTATGCGTTCATCAACGGGCTTGCGTACGCCGGTTTCTCGGCGGTCGCGCTGGAGGCGATCGGCCTCGGCGCCGCGGCGACCAAGTACAATCTCTTCGCGTCGCTATCGAACATACCCATCGGTTACATGACTGCGGTTGACGGATGGGCCGCGGCGCGCTGGGGTCCGGGCGGAATGCTGCACACCGAAGCCGCAGTGGGAGTGCTGGCGCTGCTCTTTTTCGTGGTCGTGGCGGCGCTCTCCTCGAGGGAGCGAGCGCAGGCGGCGTAACTTCGTGCGTATTCACGCCCGGGATTCGCGGCGCTCATCCCGGGTTACTATAGAACGCTGCTCGATTCAGCCGGCAGAATTGCGTTCTGCCGCGCCGTCGATGGCGTCGATGCGCGCGGCGAGCGCGTCGACGCGTGCGGCAAGCGCCGCGATCTCGGCGGCGAACGTGCGTGCCTCGGCGTTGCCGACCGCAAGCCGCGCTTCGTCGCCGACGTAGCTGGCAAAGCTCTCGCCGAAGCGCTCCGCAGCGTAGTCGGGAAGCGCAAGGAGGCGCCGGCCGAAGTCGGCCGCTTGCTGGCCCGCCACCCGGCCGAACGCCTTGGCGCATACCTCTTCGACGAACCACGGTAGCGTCAACGCGAGCTCCGCGAGCGTTGCATTGAGCGCGGCATCGCCCTCGGCCGCGACGAGCTGGTTCCAACGCTCGGGCTGCGCGAGCAAGGCCGGCAGCCGCAATGGAGAAATCGTCAACGTGAGGTCTGGCGCTGCCTCGCTATGGGAGAACCGGCCATCCGCGTTGATGGCGGCCGTACGGCTCGCCGGACCGACATCGAGCCGCAGCGTGCGCCCAGCATGCGCGGCGAGCCTCTCGCGCGCCCACCCCTCGCGTTCCAGCACGCGGTTGATCACGTCGGCAGCAAGAGTCATGCGCTACAACACATAACCTCGGTGCAATGCCACGATGCCGGCCATCAGGTCGAACCATTCCACGCGCTCGAACCCGGCGTTCTCCATCATTTCCTTCAGTGCGGCCTGATCGGGGTGCATGCGGATCGACTCGGCGAGGTAGCGGTAGCTCGCTTCGTCGTCGGCGACGAGCTTGCCGAGACGCGGCAGGACGTTGAAGCTGTACCAGTCGTAGGCGGCGCGGAACGGCTCGGCCACCTGGCTGAACTCGAGAATGAGAGCGACGCCGCCAGGACGCAGGACGCGGCGCATTTCGGCCAGCGCGACATCCTTGCGGGTCACGTTGCGCAGACCGAATCCGATGCAGACGCAGTCGAACTTCTGTGCCGGAAACGGCAGTGCCTCGGCGTTGCACTGGACCGCCGGCACGAGGCGGCCTTCATCGAGCATGCGGTCGCGGCCGGCAACGAGCATGGCCGCGTTGACGTCCGTGAGGACGACGCTGCCCGACGTCCCGACGCGATCGGCGAAAAGACGCGCGAGATCGGCGGTGCCGCCCGCGACGTCGA
This sequence comes from Betaproteobacteria bacterium, assembly GCA_005888955.1. Lineage (GTDB taxonomy): Bacteria > Pseudomonadota > Gammaproteobacteria > Burkholderiales > Casimicrobiaceae > PALSA-1003. Next base: position 5,159 of record VBCS01000157.1, on the reverse strand, counting down.
GCACAGCGCTGCCGCGGCGAACGCCGCTGGTTTCGACGGCAAACCGCTTCCAGGCGCGATGCAGCCCCGCCGACATGAGATCGTTCATGAGGTCGTACTTCGACGCGACCGACTCGAATACGCCGCGCACGCGCCGCGCCTTCTCCTCGGGCGGCACACGTTCGAAGCCGAAATCGGTCGTTTCGCTCATATCCTTGCGTGTACTCCGCGATCGCTCTCAGTGGTGACCGCAGGCATGCGCCGGCGAGGGCGCGGGGGCATTCGGATCGGGATCGCGGCTCGCGCCGGCCGCGGCGAGCCGCGCCAGATATTGCTGCCACAACTCGTCCTGCCGCTCGCCCAGATCGTACAGATAGTCCCAGGAGTAGATGCCGGTGTCGTGACCGTCGGAGAACTTCGGCCGGACGGCGTAGTGGCCGACCGGCTCGAGTTCCGCGATCGTGACTTCGCGCTTGCCGACCTGCAGCGTTTCCTGGCCGGGCCCGTGCCCGCGCACATCCGCCGAGGGCGAGTAAACGCGGAGGAATTCGTAGGGCAGACGGAAGTTCGTGCCGTCGGCGAAAGACAGCTCCATCAGGCGCGATGCCTGATGCAGCTTGATCTCGGTGGGAACGGGCGTGGAGGAATCGATGCCGGCCATGAGCGCTATTGTAGGCGCGAAGGACGGCCTGCTACTGAACTAAAAGCGGTTGGTGGCCATCGGATTGGAAGAGTCAGGAACCAGGTCCATGTTGCCGATGCCGGCCATGATGTTGCGGTTCTTGGCATCCTTGCCGTGCAGCTTGATCTCGAGGCGCAGATCGTTGAGCGAGTCGGCGTTGCGCAGCGCATCCTCGTAGCTGATCATCCCCGCCTCGTACAAATCGAACAGCGCCTGATCGAAGGTCTGCATGCCCAGCTCGCGCGACTTCTTCATGATCTCCTTGATGCCGGAGACATCGCCCTTGAAAATCAGGTCGGAGATCAGCGGCGAATTGAGCATCACCTCGACCGCCGGCACGCGGCCACGGCCGTCGCGGCGCGCGATCAGCCGCTGCGCGACGAACGCGCGGATGTTGAGCGAAAGATCCATCAGGAGCTGCGCGCGACGCTCCTCGGGAAAGAAGTTAATGATCCGATCGAGCGCCTGGTTGGTGCTGTTGGCGTGGAGCGTCGCCAGGCACAGGTGACCGGTCTCGGCGAACGCGATCGCGTAGTCCATCGTATTGCGGTCGCGGATTTCGCCTATCAGGATCACGTCCGGCGCCTGCCGCAGCGAGTTCTTCAGCGCGATCTCCCAGTTGTCGGTGTCGACGGCGACCTCGCGCTGGGTCATGATGCAGTTCCTGTGCTCGTGCACGAACTCGATCGGATCCTCGATGGTGATGATGTGGCCGTAGCTGTTCTCGTTGCGATAGCCGAGCAGCGCCGCCATCGACGTCGATTTCCCGCAACCGGTCGCGCCGATGAACAGCATGATGCCGCGCTTGCTCATGCAAACGTCCTTGAGCACCGGCGGCAGGTTCAGCTCCTCGAACGTCGGGATGATGATGTTGATCGTGCGAAAGACCATGCCGACGCGGCCCTGCTGCACGAACGCGTTGATACGGAAACGACCGATCCCGGGCGGGGCGATGGCGAAGTTGCATTCCTTGGTCGACTCGAATTCCATCGCCTGCTTGTCGTTCATTACGCTGCGCACCAGCTCGATCGTGTGCTGTGACGTGAGCACGGTCTTCGATACGGGTGCGATCTTGCCGTCGATCTTGAGCGCGGGCGGAAAGCCGGCGGTGATAAACAGGTCCGAGCCCTTCTGTTTGACCAGCAGATCGAGCAGTTCGTGGATAAACTTGGTGGCGGTTTCGCGTTCCATGGTTCAATCCTCTGATTCGCCGTCTGACGGTCAGCCGCCGAAGAGATCCTTGTTGACGGCGCGTGCTCGCGCCTCGGCAAGCTGAATCTGATTGCGGCGGATCAATTCGGTCAGGCATTGATCCATCGTCTGCATGCCGGCCGCCTGGCTGGTCTGGATCGTCGAATACATCTGCGCGACCTTGTTCTCCCGGATGAGGTTCCGGATCGCCGGCGTGCCGATCATGATTTCCCACGCCGCGATGCGACCCTGCCCGTCCTTGGTCTTGAGCAGCGACTGCGAGATCACCGCGACCAGCGATTCCGACAGCATCGCGCGCACCATGTCCTTTTCCGCCGCAGGGAAAACGTCGATGATGCGATCGATCGTCTTCGCCGCCGAGCTCGTATGCAGCGTCGCGAACACCAGGTGACCGGTTTCGGCCGCGGTCAGCGCCAGGCGGATCGTTTCCAGGTCGCGCATTTCGCCCACCAGGATGTAATCCGGGTCCTCGCGCAGCGCGGCGCGCAGCGCGTTCGCGAACGACAATGTATGCGGCCCGACTTCGCGCTGGTTGATCAGACATTTCTTCGATTCGTGCAGGAACTCGATCGGGTCCTCGATGGTGAGGATGTGCCCGTACTCATTCTCGTTGACATGGTTGGTCATCGCTGCCAGCGTCGTCGACTTGCCCGACCCGGTTGGGCCCGTGCACAGGATCAATCCACGCGGGTTATTCGTCATCTCGGCGAAGATCCTGGGCGTCGCAAGCTCTTCGAGCGAGAGCACCTTGGAGGGGATGGTGCGGAACGCGACCGCGGCGCCGCGCTCCTGGTTGTAGGCGTTGACCCGAAACCGGGCGAGGTTGGGAATGCCGAACGAGAAGTCGCACTCGAGCATCTCCTCGTAGGTCTTGCGCTGGGCATCGCTCATGATGTCGTACACCATGGCGTGCACATCCTCGTGCTCCATGGGCGGCAGGTTGATCCGCCGGATGTCGCCGTGAACGCGGATCATGGGCGGCAGCCCTGCCGAAAGGTGCAGGTCTGAAGCTCGGTTCTTGACCGCGAACGCTAAGAGTTCGGCAATGTCCATTTATAATCCCATCGGGCCAAAGCGCGCGGGCCGCGGGTATTCTTGCGGGCGGCCGCTGCGGCAAGCCCAGAACGGCGGCGACGGCGCGGGAGTTCCACCTGTGGATTACAGCGCGAGGCCCGCTATGCCGGCGTCATCATCCATCCGATTATGAGCCCAGACGAGAAGGCGTGGCAAGCCGTCCGGTCCCGGATCGCGGTCGCGGCCCGGCGCGCCAGCCGTGATCCCGCGGCTGTGGAGTTGCTGGCGGTGAGCAAGGCACAGCCTGCCGCAAAGGTCCGCGCGGCCTACGCACTGGGCCAGCGGGCGTTCGGCGAGAACTACGTGCAGGAGGCTTCGCTCAAGTCCGGGCAGCTCTCCGATCTCTCCGACATCGAGTGGCATCTCATCGGGCCTTTGCAGAGCAACAAGACGCGGCTTGCCGCCGCACTGTTCGGGTGGGTACAAAGCATCGATCGGCTGAAGACCGCCGAGCGCTTGTCCGCCGCGCGCGACGCGCATGCCGCGCCGCTCAACGTGTGCGTGCAGGTGAACATCAGCGGCGAACCGAGCAAGAGCGGCGTCGCGCCGGCGGATGCGCTGGCGCTCGCACGCGCCGTGTCGGGGCTGCCGTCGCTCGCTTTGCGCGGGTTCATGGGCATCGCGGAGGAAACCGCCGACGTCGAATGGCAGCGCCGGCAGTTCCGTAGCTTGCGCGGATTGTTCGACGGGGCGCGCGCGGGGGGGCTCGCTGTCGATACGCTGTCGATGGGGATGTCGGCCGATCTCGAGGCCGCGGTCGCGGAGGGAGCGACGCTGGTGCGCATCGGTACCGCGCTGTTCGGCGAAAGAACGAACACAACGGAGCACGAGGCAACATGAACATCACGATCATCGGCGGCGGCAACATCGCACGGGCGCTATTGGGCGGCTTGATCGCACGCGGCCACGGGTCCGACGCGCTCGCGGTGGTCGAGATCGACGCCGAGGCGCGGGCGACGGTTGCAGCTCGCTTCGGCGTCGCCACATTCTCGGCGATCGAGCCCGCCGCAGTCGTCAACGCCGACGTCATCGTCATCGCGGTCAAGCCGCAGAACGTGCGCACCGTCGCCCGCGAGCTCGCCACGCTGCTCAAGCGCCAGGTCGTGCTGAGCATCGCCGCCGGCATCCGGCTGTCCGACCTCTCGCGCTGGCTCCTGGGCTATCGACGGCTCGTGCGCGCGATGCCGAATACTGCAGCGCTGATCGGTGCGGGGATTGCCGGGTTGTACGCGCTCTCCGGTGTCGACAGCGAGGGACGCTCGCGCGCAGCCGCGGTGCTCGAAGCGGTCGGGAGCACGCTCTGGTGCGAGCGCGAGGACGAGCTCGATGCGGTGACCGCGGTCTCCGGCAGCGGCCCGGCGTACGTCTTCTATTTTCTCGAAGCGCTCGAGCAGGCGGCGCGCGAGCTGGGTTTCACGCCGGCGGAAGCGCGGCGGCTGAGCCTCGCTACGTTTTCCGGCTCGATTCGTCTGGCCGAGAAGAGCGATTCCGAGCCGGCGCTGTTGCGCGCGCAGGTTACCTCGAAAGGCGGCACCACCGAGCGCGCGATCGCGACGCTCGACCAGGCCGCGGTCAAGGCGTCGGTCGTCGCCGCGGTCAAAGCGGCCGCAGAGCGCGCCAGGGAGCTCGGCGAAATCCTGGGCGACGAAGCCTAAGGCTCCCTAATGCTCTACGACGCGCTGCGCTTCCTGATCAACATCGTATTCGGGCTGCTCGTCTACGCGGTGCTGCTGCGGTTCCTGATGCAGTGGCTGCGCGCACCGTTCAGGAATCCTCTCGGCCAGGCAGTAAGTGCGTTGACCGACTGGGCGGTCAAGCCGGTGCGCCGCGTCGTCCCCGGCTATCGCGGCTACGACTGGGCTTCGCTGCTGCTCGCTTGGCTCTTGCAGGCGCTGTGGCTGGCCGCGCTCATGACCATGACCGGCGGCGCGGTGTCGGGTACGCTCGCCGGGCTCGTCGCCGTGCTTGCCGTTGTCGAGTTGGTAAAGGCGACGCTCTGGATCATCATCATCGCTGTCTTCCTCCAGGCGCTGCTGTCGTGGGTCGCTCCGGACGGACCTCTGGCCGGCGTCCTCAACGCGCTGACGTTTCGCGTGCTTACGCCGGTGCGGCGCGTCGTGCCGCCGCTCGGCGGCGCGCTCGACCTCTCGCCGCTCATCGTGATCGTGCTCGCACAGCTCGTGCTGATGCTGCCGGTAGCGTGGCTGGAGCA
>VBCS01000156.1 GCA_005888955.1 Betaproteobacteria bacterium | reverse complement strand
GATCTCGACTGGAATGCGCCGTCGAACTTCGTGAAGCCGTTTGCCGATGCCATGGTGACACTGCAGAAGGGCAAGTTCACGACCACGCCGGTGCAGACGCAATTCGGCTGGCACGTCATCCAGCTCGATGACATCCGCGAAGCGAAAGTCCCCGGCTTCGACGAAGTGAAGCCTCAGCTCGCTCAGCGGATGCAAGGACAGGTGGTCGACAGGTATCTGCGGGAGCTGCGCGCCAAGAACGGCATGTGACGCAACGGTTCCGTCGTGAAGAGGGCAGGCGCGAGCGGCGCCTGCCCTTTTTGTTGTCGGCGTGACAGCGCCGGCGTGGAGTAAGAGGGCCTCTATTTATGGCGAAGATCCGTCATCCCAAAGACTTTGCCGCCGGCCTGATGTTCGTCGCCTTCGGCGTAGCGGCGATCGCGATCGGCAGCGGCTACCCGCTCGGTGTCGCCGCGCGCATGGGGCCGGGATACTTTCCGCGCATTCTCGGCATCATGCTGATCGTGCTCGGCGCGGTACTGCTGCTGCGCGCATTGCGCCTCAAGGGCGAAAGGATAACCCTGGAGTCGCCACGTCCGCTCCTGATCGTGATCGGCAGCGTCGTTCTGTTCGGATTAACGGCGCCAACGCTGGGGCTAGTCATCGCATCGATTCTGCTGATCGTCGCGTCGAGCGCGGCCAGCACCGAGTTCCGCTGGAAAGAAGCTTTGGTGAGCGGGGTCGTGCTCGCCGCGTTGTCGGTCGCCGGATTCATCTGGGGGCTCGGCCTCCAGTTCTCCGTCTGGCCGACGTTCCTCGGCCGGGGCTAGCCATGGACCTGGTATCGAATCTCGCGCTCGGATTCGGCGTCGCGGTTTCGCCGATCAACCTGCTCTATGCGCTGATCGGCTGTCTTCTCGGCACGCTGATCGGCGTGCTGCCGGGGATCGGCCCGGTGGCGACGATCGCCATGCTGCTTCCGATCACGTACGGCGTGCCGCCGGTCTCGGCGCTGATCATGCTCGCCGGCATCTACTACGGCGCGCAGTACGGCGGTTCGACGACGTCGATCCTGGTCAACCTGCCCGGGGAGGCGTCGTCTGCGGTGACCTGTCTCGACGGTTACCAGATGGCGCGCAAGGGCCGCGCGGGTGCGGCACTCTGCATCGCCGCGCTCGGCTCGTTCTTCGCCGGCTGCGTCGGCACGTTGCTGCTCGCCGCCTTCGCGCTGCCGATGACCGAGCTGGCGCTCAAGTTCGGGCCAGCGGAGTATTTTTCGCTGATGGTGCTGGGCATGATCGGCGCGGTCGTGCTCGCGCACGGCTCGCTCCTGAGGGCGATCGCGATGATCGTGCTCGGCCTGTTGTTCGGCATCGTCGGGACCGACGTGAATTCCGGCATGGCGCGCTTTTCGTTCGGCGTTCCGGAGCTCACCGATGGCATCGGCACGGCGCAGATCGCGGTGGGCGTCTTCGGCTTCGCGGAGATCCTGATGAGCCTCACGAAGAAGGAGAACCGCGACATCCTGCAACAGAAGCTGACCTCGCTGATGCCGAACCGAGAGGAGATACGGCGCTCGATTCCTGCGGTCATTCGCGGCACGACCATCGGCTCGTTGCTCGGCATCCTTCCCGGAGGCGGGGCGCTGCTCGCGTCGTTCGCCGCGTATGGTCTCGAGAAAAAAGTGTCCAAGCGGCCTAAGGAATTCGGCAAGGGGGCGGTCGAGGGTGTCGCGGGACCGGAATCAGCGAACAACGCCGCGGCGCAGACCTCGTTCATTCCGCTGTTGACACTCGGCATTCCGCCGAACGCGGTCATGGCGCTGATGGTCGGGGCGATGACCATTCACAACATTCAGCCCGGCCCGCAGGTGATGACTAGCAATCCGGGCCTGTTCTGGGGCCTGATCGTCAGCATGTGGATCGGCAATCTCAGGCTGGTGGTGCTGAACCTGCCGCTGATCGGCATGTGGGTGAAGCTCCTCACCGTGCCCTATCGGCTGCTCTACCCGGCGATCCTGTTGTTTTGCGCGATCGGCGTGTACAGCCTTTCGAACAGTACCGTCGACGTATATATCACTGCGCTGTTCGGGTTCATGGGTTACATCTTCGCCAAGCTTGAATGCGAGCCGGCGCCGCTCCTGCTCGGTTTCGTGCTCGGTCCACTGCTCGAGGAAAACCTGCGCCGTGCGATGCTGCTTTCGCGCGGCGATCCGACGGTGTTCTTCACGCGGCCGATTTCGCTCACGATGCTGCTGCTCGCGGGCTTCCTGCTGCTGCTGATCGTCGCGCCGCAGTTCCGCAAGACGCGCGAAGAGGCGTTCGTGGAAAGCGAAGGCTGATCCGCATGAACGATCGTCCCGCTCCGACCGTCGGCCACTCGATGAGCTTCGACTGGACCGCCACGTATCCGTCGCGGCGGCAGCCGATCTTCGCGCGCAATGCGGTTGCGACCTCGCAGCCGCTCGCGACACAGGCCGGCATCGCCATGCTGCGCGCCGGCGGCAACGCGATCGATGCCGCGCTGGCGACGGCGATCGCGCTCACCGTGGTCGAGCCGTGCAGCAACGGCTTGGGCAGCGACCTCTTCGCCATCGTATGGGACGGTCGCGAGCTCGCAGGCTTGAACGCGTCCGGGCGCGCGCCCGCCGCGTGGACCCCCGAGCGCTTCGCGCGCTACCGCGAAATGCCGCGCACCGGCTGGGATACGGTCACGATTCCCGGCGCGGTGTCCGGATGGGTGGCGCTTTCGCAGCGCTACGGCAAGCTACCTTTCGCCGACCTTTTCGCGTCGGCCATCGGCTACGCGCGCAATGGCTATGCGGTGAGCCCGATCATCGCCGACAAGTGGGCGAAGGCGGTACCGATACTCGGGAACGTTCCCGGCTTCGCCGAGCATTTCCTGCCGCGCGGCCGCGCGCCGGAGCCGGGCGAGCTCTTGGCCTCGCCCGCGCTGGCTGCGTCGCTGGAAAAGATCGCCGCGACCCAAGGCGAAACATTCTATCGCGGCGAGCTGACGGAGAAGATGGTCGCACATGCGCGGGCGCACGGCGGCGCGCACACGCTGGAAGACTTCGCGGCGCACGTGAACGACTGGGTGCAGCCGCTCGCGCTCGATTATCGCGGCTATACCGTGCATGAAATCCCCCCGAACAGCCAGGGCATCGCCGCGCTGATCGCACTCGGGATTCTCGAACGGTTCGACCTCGGCACCGATTCGGTGGATTCGCCGGAAGCGCAACACCTCGAGATCGAAGCGATGAAGCTCGCGTTTGCCGACGTTTATCGTTACGTCGCCGACCCGCGGACGATGGAGGTTACCCCGGCGCAAATGCTCGAGCCGGCATATCTCGCGGCACGAGCGCGGCTGATCGATCGCAAGCGCGCGCAGGACTTCAAGCACGGCATGCCGCCGAAGGCCGGGACGGTTTATCTTACGGCGGCGGACGCCAGCGGCATGATGGTGTCGCTGATCCAGTCGAACTACATGGGCTTCGGCTCGGGCATCGTGGTTCCCGGTACGGGGATCAGCCTGCAGAACCGCGGTACGGGCTTCTCCTTGCAAGCCGATCATCCGAACCGCGTGGGTCCGGGCAAGCGGCCGTTCCATACGATCATTCCCGGCTTCGTCACGCGCGCCGGCGCGCCGTACGCGACCTTCGGCGTCATGGGCGGCCCGATCCAGCCGCAAGGTCACGTGCAGACGCTGGTACGGCTCATCGACTACCGGCAGCAGCCGCAAGCCGTGCTCGACGCGCCAAGGTGGAAAGTCAACGCGGGGCTCTCGCTCGACCTCTAGTCCAGCATGGCGCCTGCGGTGCGCGACGGCCTCGCCGCGCTCGGCCACAGCTTCGCATCGATCTCCGACGCGTACATGGATTTCGGCGCCGGGCAGATCATCGTGCGTACCGAGAACGGTTACGTCGCGGCATCGGATCCCCGCCGTGACGGTCAGGCCGCGGGGTTCTAGGCGCACGTCGTGTTGCGCGTGCTTTTGTGGATCGCCGCCGGCATCGCGGCTTTGATCGCGGTGCTCCTTCTGCCGCTGTCGTGGCCGAATGCATGGGTAGGCAGCCGCGTCGTGAACCGGACCGAGATCGCGGCGCCGCCGGAGCGGGTCTTCAGCTACATCACGACTCCCGCGAACTGGCCGCGCTGGCACCCCGCCTCGCGGGCGGTGCTCGGCGTTACCGACCGCACGCCCAAGGTGGGCGAAAGCGTCGTCGAGACGTTCGAGATCGCGGGCCGTCGCGACGATGCGACGTGGACCACGACGGAGCTCGATCCGCCGCGGCGCTGGGTCATCGTGTCGGGTACTCCCGGTGGCAGTTACGCGCGAGTCGTCTATACGCTGAGCGCGACGGATGGCGGAACGGTGTGGGAGCGCGACCTCACCTACCGCGGCCCGAATCTGCTGTTCGGACTCCTGAATCTCGTGCAGATCCACGCGGTCATGGAGTCCGACTCCGCGAAGGCGCTCGCCAACGTCAAGCGCCAGATCGAGGCGATGCGGCCGTAGGAGCCTCTAGGTGCAAATTCATTCGCAACGCGGCCGAATGAATTCGGCCCTACGACTGCTTTGCCTTGATCGTCGACAGGGGCAGCAACTCCGGCAACTCGATGCGTTTCCGATCCGGCTCGACCGCAGTCAGCGCTACGGTTTCCACCATGGTCGCGAGGCTGCGCCGCGCGAGCTCCTGATAGCTCCGCGTACCCTCGATCTTCCACGCCAGCTCCTGATCAGTAAGCGTGCGCACGACCTTGGCCGGGACGCCGGCGACGAGTGTGCGTGGGGGCACGATCATGCCCGCCTTGACGAACGCCATCGCAGCGACGATTGCCGACTCGCCGATGACCGCGTTGTCGTTGACGACTGCGTTCATCCCGACCAGCGCGTTCTTCTGCACGACGCAGCCGTGGAGAATCGCCCCGTGTCCGATGTGACCCTCCTCGTCGACCACGGTGTCCGTGCCGGGAAACCCGTGCATTACGCAACAATCCTGCAGATTGGCGCGGGCGCGCACGTCGATGCGCCCGAAGTCGCCGCGTAGACACGCGCACGGCCCGATATAGCATCCGGCGCCGACGAGCACGTCGCCGATGAGCACCGCGCTCGGATGCACGAAAGCGGTCGCATCGACGACCGGCGTCACGCCGTTGATGGACCAGACGCGTACGCTCATCCCAGCCACACGCGCGCGTTGCGGAACATCCGCATCCACGGCGAATCCTCGCCCCAGTCTTCCGGGTGCCAGGACATCTGCGCGGTACGGAACACGCGCTCCGGGTGCAGCATCAGGATCGTGAAGCGGCCGTCCGCGGTCGTGAGCCCGGTGATGCCGCGCGGCGAGCCGTTGGGGTTATACGGATAGCGCTCCGTCACCGCGCCGCGATGATCGACGAAGCGCAGGCACGCCAGCGGCTCCGCCGCGGCGAGCTCTCCGACATCGCGGACCTCGGCGTAACCCTCGCCGTGTGCGAGCGCCACCGGAATGCGGCTGCCCTCCATGCCGGCGAGGAACAACGACGGCGAACGCTGCACTTCGAGCAGCACCAGGCGCGCCTCGAACTGCTCGCTCTTGTTGCGCACGAAATGCGGCCAGTGCTCCCACCCGGGAATCAGCTCGTGCAAATTGCTCATCATCTGACAGCCGTTGCAGACGCCGAGTGCGAAGGTGTCGGCGCGCGCAAAGAACGCGGCAAATTGGTCGCGCGCCCGTGCGTTGAACAGGATCGACTTGGCCCAGCCCTCGCCGGCGCCGAGTACGTCGCCATAGGAAAACCCGCCGCCGGCGACGATCCCGTGGTATCCCGTCAGCACGCCGCGGCCGGCGATAATGTCGGTCATGTGAACGTCGTACGCATCGAAGCCGGCACGGTCGAACGCCGCCGCAATTTCGATGTGGCCATTGACGCCCTGCTCACGCAGGATGGCGACGCGCGGGCGCACGTCTTTCGCGATGAACGGCGCGGCGATATCCTCGGCCGGATCGAAGGAGAGCCTGGGCGATAGTCCCGGATCGCCGGTATCGAGGAGCCGCGCGTATTCCTGATCGGCCGCTTCGGGATGGTCGCGCAATCGTTGCAGCGCGTGCGTCGTGCGCGACCACGCGCGGTGGAGCTCGACGCGCGCTTCGTCGAGCAGCACGACCATCTCGCGAGATACGCGCACGCGGTCGCCCGGCATCGGCTCGCCGACGGCAACGCAGCGCAGGCCTGCCGCCTCGAACGCGGCGACGACGTCATGGCGGTCCGCCGCATGCACTTGCAGCACTGCGCCCAGCTCTTCGTTGAAGAGCGCCGCGATCGGCGCGCCAGGTAGCTCGTCCAGGGCGATGGCGAGTCCGCAGCGGCTCGCGAACGCCATTTCGGCGAGGGTGGCGAGCAGTCCGCCGTCGGAGCGGTCGTGGTATGCGAGCAGCCTGTCTTGCGAATGCAGCGCCTGCACCGTCGCGAAAAATCCTTTCAGCGTGTCGGGGTCGTCGAGGTCCGGCGCAACGTTGCCCAGCCTGCCATGAACCTGCGCCAGTGCCGAGCCGCCAAGCCGGTTCTGGCCGTTGCCGAGATCGACAAGGAGCAGCATCGTCTCGCCCTGATCGAGACGCAATTGCGGTGTCAGCGTTTGGCGGGCGTCTGGCACCGGCGCAAATGCAGAGACAATGAGCGAGACCGGCGCCGTGACGGCGTGCTCCGTGCCGCCGTCGCTCCACGTCGTGCGCATCGACATCGAGTCCTTGCCGACGGGAATGCTGATGCCGAGCGCCGGACACAGCTCCACGCCCACCGCGCGCACCGTGTCGTACAGCGCCGCATCCTCGCCCGGGTGGCCCGCCGGTGCCATCCAGTTGGCCGAAAGCTTGACATCCGCGAGGCTGCGAATCCCCGCAGCCGCGAGATTCGTGATCGCCTCTCCGACGGCCATCCGCCCCGACGCCGGCGCGTCGATCAGCGCCAGCGGCGTGCGCTCGCCCATCGCCATCGCTTCGCCCGCGTAGCCGTCGAAGTCCATCAGCGTCACCGCGACGTCGGATACTGGCACCTGCCACGGGCCGACCATCGGATCGCGCGCACTAAGGCCGCCGACGGTGCGATCGCCGATCGTCACCAGGAACGTCTTGTCGGCAACCGCCGGGAACTGCAGCACGTGGTACGCGGCTTCGCGCAGGTCGAGCGCCCCCGCATCGAAGGGCTCGAGCCGGCGCGCGAGGTGCGCGACATCGCGCGTCATTTTCGGCGGCTTGCCGAGCAGGACGGAGAGGTCCATGTCCACGGACGCGTTGTGCAAGACCGGATCCTCGACGCGCAGCCGATGATCCGGCGTTGCGCGTCCTAGCACGGCGAACGGGCAGCGCTCGCGCTCGCAGATCGATGTGAACGACGGCAGCGCTTCCGGGCGGATTGCGAGCACGTACCGCTCCTGCGCCTCGTTGCACCAGATTTCCCGCGGCGACATTCCGGGCTCTTCCGAGGGAATCGCGCGCAGATCGAGTTGTGCGCCCTTGCCGCCGTTGTGCGCAAGCTCCGGCAGCGCGTTGGAGAGCCCGCCGGCGCCGACGTCGTGAATGGACAGGATCGGGTTTGCGTTGCCCAATTGCCAGCAACGATCGATGACTTCCTGCGCGCGGCGCTGGATCTCCGCGTTAGCCCGCTGCACGGAGGCGAAGTCGAGATCGGCGGTGTTGGCGCCGGTCGCCATCGACGACGCCGCACCGCCGCCCATGCCGATCAGCATGCCGGGCCCGCCGAGATGAATGATCAGCGCGCCGTCGGAGAGCGCACGCTTGCTCGCGT
>VBCS01000155.1:366-8018 GCA_005888955.1 Betaproteobacteria bacterium | reverse complement strand
TCTCGATGCGAATCCGCGTCGGAGCGAACCGCGCAAACACGCCGAAGATACGGTTGAAGACCTCCCCGGCAGCAAGCCAGCGCTGCCGACCGAAAGCGAACATTCCTGCCCACGTTACGGCAGAATACCCGAGGATCGCGGCGGCAAGCTGCGCCGGGTGGTCGCTCTCTTCCCACGCCATCTCCATCCAGAGAAAGACGAAAAAGAGCCCGACCGCGGGCCACGCACCCGCCCGTTCGGCAAGGGCCCAGCCCCGGCCGAAAGGCTTTCCTGGACGCCAGCGCGAATGCAGGCGCTCGACCGCCATGAAGATCGAATCGAGCGGGTTGACGAGCTTCCACACGTCGCCGAATAGCGCCGATACGTACGCCATGCCTACCCACCACAGCGCCCAGATCGTGACGGGCGCGATGTTCTTGAGAGGGCTCTGGTTCCCGAAGAGGCCCGCGATGACGACGAGAACATAGAGCGCGACCCCAGCGATTCGCAACGCCGCAAGAACCGGCGATGCGACGAGCGCACGGCCCAGAGCCGACCGCCGCAGGTCGAGGGTCGCCGCGACACCGCCCGCCGGGGCTGCGCGCACGAAGAAGATCAGCATCGCGCAGGAGATGGCAACCGTGATCGCCGCGCCCCCGATGTAAAGCGAGAGAGGAATCGGCAGGTCGTAACGCTGCCCGAAACCATGCGCCTGCGCCAAAGCGGGAATTGCCGCTGCCGCAAACGCGAATCCCGGGAAGGCAGCGCGCCGCGACTGCCGCTTGCGAGGATTCGCTGCGCGAGACTTCACTCGGGAAGGAATTCGAGGTGGAGCGCAGACGGCTCGCGAAGCTGTTTCTGCCATTTGCGCTCGCGCCTGCGCAGGTTCATAGTTTACATCTCTCGCCGCCGGTCGCTCGGGCGGCGAGCTCTCCTGGAGGACGATCATGAGGCTTTCTTTCGAACTGCAACGATGCGCGGCGGCAGCGCTTCTGGTTCTGCCCGGACTCGCGTTTGGCCAGATTTATGGCATGCTCAATTATGAGACGAAGTCGCCGGAATCCCTGAAAGTCCTCAAGACGCCCGTGGCCACGGGCGAGCGCAAAGAAGGCATCGCCGTCATCGACGTCGATCCCAATTCGAAGACATACGGGCAAATCGTACAGGACATTTCGCTGCCCGCCGACCTCGTGGCGCATCACATCTTCTACAACCGCGACCAGAGCAAGGCCTATGTCACCGCGCTCGGCAAGAGCGAGCTACGCATGATCGACATGAAGAAGGAGCCTTACACCTTCAAAGTCATCGAAGTCCCGGGCTGCAACGTCGGCGAAGACGTCGTGTTTTCCGAAGACAACAAGAAGTGGTACCTGAGCTGCATGGGCACGCAGATGATGATCGTCGGCGACGCCGTCGCGGACAAGGTCTTGGGCACCGTGAAGGTGGCTGCGCCTTATCCCCATGGCATCGCGATCCACAACGGCATCGACCGGATCCTGCTGACGAGCACGGTGCGCGCTTCGGACCTCGGCGACGCAGGGGAGGTGATCAGCGCGGTGGAAGCGAGCAGCGGAAAGGTGCTCGGCACCTACAAGGTCTCGAAGAAGCCGTCGCCGTCGGGAGAGGCGCCGGTAGAGATCCTCTTCGTGCCAGGCGCGAATCCGCCCGTGGCCTACATCACCAACATGTACGGCGGCACCTTATGGACGGCCACGTGGAATCCGGCGAAAAAGGATTTCGAGGTTGCGCAGGCCTATGATTTCTCCGCGCAGAACGCGGGCGTGCCGCTGGAGATCTACTTCAACAACAAAGCGGACCGCATGTATGTCACGACCGCGAAGCCGGGACATCTTCACATCTTCGACCTGAGCGCGGGCCCGGCGCAGCCGAAGCGACGGGCGCTACGCCTTCGTGCAGAACGCTCTGCTCAATCTTCCGGGAATGAGCGACGGATCGGTAACCATCGTCGATCTGAAAACCGAAGCCGTCGTCGGCAGCATGGACACGCTCAAGCTGAAGGGCTTCAACCCCAACAGCATGGTGCTCCTGCCGCAATGGAATGATCTCGCGGGGCATTGAGCGCAAGGCTCATCCTGGCTTGAGGCGCAGGAGCGGAAATACTTCGTCGCTGGTGCAAGCCGCAGCGACCGGTTCTATCTAGGCGGCAACGCCGACGACGGCTGCGGCGGCCGGCTCGGGCTTTTGCGCGGCCGCGGCGGCGGGCGGCGCGTGCGCGGCGACCAGCGACGCCAGCACGCAGGCGGCCATGCGGACTTCCATCGATTCGCCGCGGCTGGACAAAACGACGGGGACCGTCGCGCCCAGCGTCACGCCGGCCGCGAGCGCGCCAAACATGCCGGTAATTGCTCGCAGCAGCAGCGCGCCTGCCTCGAGCCCGGGCACGATGAGCACATCCGCGTTGCCGGCGACTTTCGATTCGACACCGTTGGCGCGCGCCGCGGCGATGGAAATCGCGCTGTCCGCGGTAAGAGGGCCGTCGACGACTCCGCCAGTGATCATGCCCTGCGCCGCCATCTTGGCGAGCGCTGCCGCATCGCCGGTCGCCGGCAGCGCCGGCGTCACGCCCTCGACCGCGCTCAAGACCGCGACCTGCGGTGTCGCGATGCCCAGCGCGTGCGCAAAATGGATCGCGTTCTGGACGATGTCGCGCTTGGCGGCGAGCGTCGGCGCGATGTTCTGCACCGCGTCGGAGAGCACGAAGGCGCGCGGGTAGCCGGGCACGTCGATGAAGAACGCGTGTGTCAGCCGCCGCTCGCCGCGGAGTCCGGACTCCGGCGCGGCCACCGCGCGCATGAGGTCGTCGGGATAAAGGCTGCCCTTGATGAGCGCGCGGACCTCGCCGTTTTTGGCCAGCGCTACGGCGCGTTGTGCGGCCGCAAAGGGTTCGTCCGGGGTGTCGATGAGGTCGATTCGGGACAGATCGAGTCCCGCCTGTGCCGCGGCGTCGGCAATACGTTTTTCCGGTCCGACCAGCACCGGCGCCAGATAACCCGCAAACCGGCCGGACAGCGCAATCTGCAGCGAATCGCTGTCGCAGGGGTAGACCACCGCCGCGGGTAGAGGCGACAGGTTCCGGACCCGATCGACGAGTCTTTGGAAGTGCGGGCGAGCGACCATGCAGCGAGCGTGGCAAATGGAGGCGAGGCTGTCAACCCTGCGCCGATGACCGGCACACGGCGGCCGGCAGCCGTCGTCCCGCGGCGTGTCCTCCCGGGGTGCCTCTCGCTCCGAGAGGCCGCTCGCCCTTGAAAACGCGCCCGCGCCGGATCTTCATACGCGCCTCCTTGTCCGGTCGAGCGATTACGCGGCGTCACGTGTCGGCTGCCGAAGGTGATTCGCGGACGCTCGACCCCCGCTCGCACTGCTCGCGGGTCCCCTCTCGCTGCTCACACCTTCCCCTTCCACGGCACGACGAGGCGCTCGACGTAGCGCATCAGGAGGTCGAAGAGGTAGGCGACCGCGCCGATCACGACAATGCCCATGATGACGATGTCGGTGCGCAGGAAGTTCGACGCATTGAGCACCATCTGACCCAGACCCTTGGTGGCCGCGACCATTTCTGCGGCGACCAGCGTCGTCCAGCCGAAACCGATCGCGATGCGCATCGCGGTCAGGATCTCCGGCATTGCCGCCGGGACGATGACGTGCCGGATCACCTGCCATTTCGACGCTCCCATGGAATACGCGGCCTGGATCTGCTCCTGCGCCACCGAGAGCACCCCGGCGCGCGCACTCATCGCCAGCGGAGCGAAGCAGGCGAGGTAGATCAGCAGCACCTTGGACAGCTCGTCGATGCCGAACCAGATGACGATCAGCGGCAGGTATGCGAGCGGCGGCAGCGGCCGGTAGAACTCGATCGGCGGGTCGAAAATGCCGCGCGCGATGCGCGAGACGCCCATCGCGATGCCGATCGGGATCGCTGTGACGCAAGCGGCGATAAACGCGGTGAAAACCCGAAATATCGACCAGCCGAAGTGCTCCGCCAGCGGCGCATCGGTCAGCTGGCCGAGCGCGGATTCGTACAAACGCGCGAAGACGGTTTCAGGCGTTGGCAGGAAGAGCGGCGGCAGCCAGCGAAAATGGCTGGCGAGCCACCACAACACGAAGATGGCGACCATGGTCACCACGCTGATTGCCGTGCTCGCGCCCTCGCCCAGGGTCGCAAACCTCGAGGTCTTGGGGCGTCCGTTGCCGGCGCCGGCTTCTTCGGCCGTCGTCATCCCATTTCGCGATGCTGTATGACCGCCAGCACCTTCTCCCGCACGGCGATGAAATCCGGCGCCGATTTGATCGCCCGAGCGTTGCCCGTCTCGACGAAGCGCCGGCCGAAGTCGATGCGGTATTCATGCGAGATGCGGCCCGGGCGCGGCGTCATGACGACCAGATGCGTCGCGAGGAACAACGCCTCCTCGACCGAGTGGGTGATGAAGAAAACCATCTTGCCGGTGCGATGCCAGACGTCGAGGATCAGCTCCTGCATGGATTCGCGCGTGAACGCGTCGAGCGCGCCCAGCGGCTCGTCCATCAGCATTAGCTCGGGATCGGAAGCGAGCGCGCGGGCGATGCCGACACGCTGCTGCATCCCGCCGGAGAGCTCGTAGATTGCACGCTCGGCGAAATCCTCGAGGCCGACGAGCTTGAGCTTCTCCAGCGCGACCTGGCGCCGCGGCGCGGCGTCGACGCCGCGCATGCGCAAGCCGAACTCGACATTATCGATGACGTTGAGCCAGGGCATCAGCGCATGCTTCTGGAACACGACGCCGCGGTCGGCGCCGGGGCCGGTCACCGGCCTGCTGTCGAGTTCGATCGTGCCTTCGGTGGCGGGGAGAAAGCCGGCGATGCAATTGAGCAGCGTCGTCTTGCCGCAACCCGAGGCGCCGATGGCGACGACGAATTCGCCGTCCTGCATGGCCAGGTTGACGTCGGAGAGCGCCTCGACCGTGCCGGTCTTGGTCGCGTAACGGACGCCAAGATGGCGGATATCGAGCTGGGGCATCCGGCTATTGTAAGTGCGAATTCATTCGCACGCGGCGAAGGCCGAATGAATTCGGCCCTACGAAAAAAACGGCGGCGCACTTCGCGCCGCCGTCATGATGTCGCCGCCGTAGGCGCGAATTCATTCGCACGCGGCGCGGGCCGAATGAGTCGGCCCTACTGCGCCTTGATCACCCACTCGGTAGTGACGTTCTTGCTGAAGTCGGGCGCGACGGAGGTGAGCCGTCCCTGGTCCTTGAGGAAGTTTGCCTGTTGCGCAAGCGCCTTGGTCGCCGCACCGTTGGCGCCGCCTCCGAGCCATGCCGGGGAGCCCTGTTCCTGCAGACTCGGGAAGCCGTAGAGCGCCATCGCGTCGGGAACGTCCTCCGGCTTGGCTCCCGACCACTTGGCGACCGCGGCGACCTTGGCGGGATCGCCGGTCCACGCCTTCGGGTTGCCGCGATAGTCCGCATCGGCCTTCGCGAGCGCCTTCACCAGCACAACCATGAACTCGGGATTCTCCTTGGCGAATTTCTTGGTCACGATCAACCCGTCGAACGTGCAAGCGCCTTTCTTGCAGATGTCGCCCGAAGTCATCAGCACCTTGCCGGTCTTCTTGACGTTGGACAGCATCGGATCCCAGATGAAAGTCGCATCGATGTCGCCGCGGCCCCACGCGGCAGCGATTTCCGGCGGCCGCATGTTGAGCACCTGCGCATCGGACGCCTTGAGCCCCGCTTGCTGCATCGCATAGAGGAGCTGGAAGTGCGAGGTCGAAACGAAAGGCGTACCGATCTTCTTGCCCTTGAGATCGGCGATCGTGTTGACGCCGCTGCCGTTGCGTGCGACCAGCGCCTCCGCGCCTGCGATGTCCTCGAGAATCCAGAATAGATCGACGTCCATGCCTTGGCTGATCGCGGTCGCTATCCCCGTCGAGCCGACCTCGCCCAACTGCACGTCGCCCGAGGCCATCGCCCGGATCACGTCGCCCCCGCCGCCGAACTGGCGCCAGTTGATCTTGAAACCGGTCGCTTTTTCGATCTCCTGGCTCTGCTGCACCCAGCGCCACGGATTCATCATGTCCTGATAGGCGAAGGTCACGGTCTTTTGCGCCCACGCCGGCGCCGCGGCCATTACCGTTGCCGCGACGAACAGCAGTCCTGCCAGCAATCGTTTCATGCTCCCTCCATCGGTTGATCAATCGCCCGTGTTTCCGGTGCCGGTGATGTTAGATGCCAGCCAGAGTCTTGCGCAAGCATTCTACGATCCTGTCGACGTGCTGCTTTTCGGCGATCAACGGCGGCGCAACAATCGCCGAGTCACCCGTCGTCTTGAGGTGCAGGCCATTGTCGAAAAGCTTCTTCTGCAGCAGATGGCCGCGCGCGCCGGGGCCGCCTGCGGGATGCAGCTCGATCGCCGCCAGCATGCCGTAGCCGCGCAGATCGGCGACGGCGGGCAGGTCCTTGAGCGACCACAGGCCGTCGAGGAAATAAGGAGACAACGCCGCGCCGCGCTCGAACAATCCCTCGTTCCGGTAGATGTCGAGCGCCGCCAGTCCAGCGGCGCATGACGCGGGATGCCCCGAGTACGTGTAGCCGTGAAAGAACTCGATCGCCCCGTCCTGCGCCGCGGCGACGATCGTATCGTGAATGCGCTCGCTGATCGCGACCGCGCCCATCGGCTGCGCGCCGTTGGTGAGGCCCTTGGCCATGGTCATCACGTCGGGTGTGACGCCGAAGCTCTGCGCCGCGAACGCCTTGCCCGTGCGACCGAAGCCGCAAATGACTTCGTCGAACACGAGGAGGATGCCGTGTTGATCGCAGATGTCGCGCACGCGCTTCAAGTAGCCCTTGGGCGGCACGAGGCAGCCCGTCGATCCCGCGATCGGCTCGACGAAGCACGCGGCGATATTCTCCCCGCCGTAGAGCGCGACGAAGCGTTGCAGATCGTCGGCGAGCTCTGCGCCCTGCGCCGCCTCGCCCCTCGTGAAATAGTTTTCCTTGAGGTGCGTGTGGCGCATGAACGCGATGCCCGGCAGGGTCGGGCCGAACTTGCGCCGGTTGTTGACGATCCCGGACAGCGCCACGCCGCCGAAGTTGACGCCGTGATATGCGCGCTCGCGCGAGACGAACATGTTGCGGCCGCCCTGACCGCGCGCCTGGTGGTAGGCCAGCGCGACCTTCATCGCCGTGTCCACCGCTTCGGACCCCGAGTTCACGAAGAAGATGCGATTCAGATCCCCGGGTGTCAGCTCCGCGATCCGCGTGGCGAGCTCGAAGCTCTTCGGGTGCGCACGCAGGAACGGCGCGATGAAGTCGAGCTCGGTCAACTGCCGGTGCACCGCGTCGGCAATCTCCTTGCGGCCGTGACCGGCGTTGACACAGAACATGCCTGATGAGGCGTCGATGAGCTTCTCGCCGCGATCGTTCCAGTAGTACATGCCTTCGGCCCGCACGACCATCTTGGGGTCGGACTTGAAATCGCGATTGGGCGTGAACGGCATCCAGTACTCGTCGAGTGAGATCTGGCGCGGTTGCAGCTGGTCGCGAAGCGTGAATTCGGCATGGCCCATCGTGATCTCCTCGTGCGGCAAGAGCCGGTGCGGCCGAGAACTCGGCCGCGGGGAAAGCCTCCTTGTAGCCCCAATGCGCCGGCGCGGCTAGGGCCAGTTGTCGGCG
>VBCS01000155.1:0-254 GCA_005888955.1 Betaproteobacteria bacterium | reverse complement strand
TGCGGCAAGAGCCGGGACGGCCGAGAGCTTCGGCCGCGGGACAGCTCCTTTGTAGCCCCAATGCGCGGTCGCGGCTAGGGCCAGTTGTCGGCGCAGCGGTGGGCCAGGGCCGGCGATTTGCCGAGTCGGACGCGCATGCGCCATGATGCACCGACGCCGGAACGTTTAGTCTTAGCTAGGAATCCAGCCCCAGCCCGCTCGCCTCGCATGTCGCGCTCTCAAGCACCGATGTGGAACCAGCTGATCCAGCTCAC
>VBCS01000154.1 GCA_005888955.1 Betaproteobacteria bacterium | reverse complement strand
TCATTCAACCTCTTGCCAATGGGGCTATTGCTAATTGATCATATAGGACTGGTTTCCCAATGTCGACAGGGTGGCGGTTTGATCAGAACACGAATCGGAAGCGGATAGCGGACGTGCATGCGATGAGCGAGATGCCGACGATCAGGGTGGTCGATGTCCACAAGCGATTCGGAGCGCTCGAAGTATTGAAGGGCGTGTCCTTCGACGTGCATCGTGGCAACGTAGTGAGCATGATCGGTGCCAGCGGCTCCGGCAAAAGCACGCTGTTACGCTGCATCAATCATCTCGAAACCCCAACCGCGGGCGATATTTTTATCGAAGGCGAGTCGTTGTGTTTTCGCGGCGATGCGGCGGGCAGCCGCAAGCCACGGCCGCTGGCGGAGATCAACCGGATGCGGCGCGACCTGGGCACGGTCTTTCAGCAATTCAATCTGTGGCCACACATGACCGTGCTGGGCAATGTGATCGAAGCTCCGAATCGGGTGCGCGGCCTGTCGCGGAAGGCGGCCGCCGAACTCGGCGCCGAGTGTCTCGCCCGCGTTCATCTCGAAGACAAGGCGCTCGAGTACCCGGCGCGCTTGTCCGGAGGGCAGCAGCAGCGCGTCGCGATCGCGCGCGCGCTGGCCATGCAGCCAAAGGTGATGTTGTTCGATGAGCCGACGTCATCGCTGGATCCGGAGCTTACCGACGAAGTTCTCGGTGTCATGCGCGAGCTCGCGGCGGATGGAACGACCATGATCGTGGTGACGCACGAAATGGGTTTTGCCCGGGAGGTCTCCGACCGGGTCATGTTTTTGCACAACGGATTGATCGAAGAGGAAGGTCCCCCCGAGCAGATGTTCGGTGCACCGAGGTCGGAACGCTATCGGCAGTTCATCGCCAAGCATCTCCACTGATCCGTGTCCGAATCCCTGCAGCAGATCCTCGACGTCTCCGTGTTCTGGGAATACCGCACGGTCCTGCTGCGCGGACTTGCGGTCAATTTCTACGTCTTTGCCTGTGCGGCCGCGCTCGCTCTGTCGCTCGGCCTTGGGGCTGCATTGCTGCGCATCAGCCGCCAGCGCCTGTTGCGCTGGACCGGCACCTTGCACGTCGAAATTTTCAGAAATGCGCCGGACTACATCATGGTGGTATGGGTGCATTTCGTGCTGCCGCTGTTGATCGGCACGCTGCTTCATACCCGTTTCGAACTGAACCCGTTCGTATCGGCGATCATCGCCCTCGGGTTCGTCTACAGCGGATACTTCGCCGAGACGTTTCGCGCCGGCATCGAAGCCGTCCCCGGGGGTCAGATCGAAGCGGGTCGCTCTTGCGGCATGTCCGAGCGGCTCATTCTGTGGCGCATCGTATTGCCGCAAGTCGTGCGGCGGATGCTTCCGGAATCGATCAATCAGTTCATTTCCCTGTTCAAGGCGACGACCATCGTCTCGCTGATCGCCGTTCCCGATCTCATGTATCAGGTGTCGATGATCATCCAGCAGGAAATGCGGCCATTGCCGCTCTACACCGGTGCAGCGCTCGTCTATTTCGCGGTAATTCTGGTCGCCAGCTACGCGCTTAGAGCAGCCTCCGAGCGTTGGCGCAACAAGATTTTCGCCTGAGGCGATCGCGACATGGGCAACTGGCAACGCCTCGTCTGGAACCAGCGTGATGCACTTTTCAGCGGTCTCGTCATCACCGTTGAAATCTGTGTGGTCGCCTTTGCCTGCGCGATTGTCGTCGGTCTGCTCCTCTGTCTGGTGCGAATGTACGTCCGCCCGCTACGGTTCGCGGCGATCGGGCTGATCGAGTTCTTTCGCGCTACGCCGATTCTGGTGCAACTGCTTTGGGTGACCTACGTGTGGCCGGCGCTCTTTGGTTGGCCCGATGCCTTTTTCACTGCGGCTTGGGTGGCGCTCGCCTTGCAGTCGAGCGGATACCTGGCCGAGACTTTTCGTGGCGGGATCGAAGCGATACCGCGCGGGCAGCGCGAGGCAGCCTATTCTGTCGGCATGCCGCCGCTACTCGTCTTTCGGCGAATCGTCTTGCCGCAGGTTTCGCTGAGCGCCGCGCCGTCGCTGGTCAATCAATTTACGGTGATCGTAAAATCGTCGACGCTGGTATCGGTGATAACGGTGCAGGATCTCATGTTCCAGTCGCAGAAAATCGTCAATATCTGGTACGAACCGATCGAGATTCTGACGGCGACCGCCGCCATTTACATCGCCATCGTGTTCCTGGTCTCCGCTGCCAACTTGTCGTCGGTGCCCGATCGGAAGTCCTACGAAAAGTGCGCGGGTCAGCCAGCTGCCGCCAAAGACCGACAGTTGACCCGCACGACCGAACCCTCAATACTCACATTCGCGTGATTGAAACACCTGCCCGTTCGTTCTCGCGGCGGGCGGAACCCCGCCTTTGCGGCACGCGTGCGGCGGCCGCACGATAGATGGTCGCGCGATGGTCAAAGGTCGGGCGGCCGAGCTCATGCGATTCTTCGGGCGTCGGAGTGGGGAGTGTGATGGAGGGCTTCCTCGATGTCGAAAAGCGGCAAGGTTTCGACGCTCATGGCGAATGAAATGTCCCTGGCCGTCGCCCGATGCTCGCTCACGACAGACGAAGCTCACCGGCTTGCGTACGCATCTCTTTAGGGAGGATTGCAATGAGCCGCTTTAAGTTGATCGGTACCTGCTGCGTTATTCTGGCCGCCTTGACGGGGCTTGCCGCGGCAACGCCAGCCGCCGCGGCGGACAAGGTCGTCCTGATGCTTAACTGGTATCTCTACGGTGAGCACGCGCCGTTCTTCTATGGCCTCGAGAAGGGCTACTATGCCGCCGAAGGCATCGATCTAGAGATCCAGGAAGGCCGCGGCTCCGGGACCACCACCCAGGCGGTCGCCGCGAAGACCGCCTCGTTCGGTTATGTCGATCTGCCGACCATGATGCGTGCGGCAGTGAAGGGCGCCCCGGTCATCGCGACCGGCGTGCTGCTGCAGAAGACTCCGATGAGCGTGATGGGCTTCGCAGACAGGAACATCCGTAAGCCAGAAGACATCAAGGGCAAGATCGTGGCCACGACCCCTGGCGGCTCGAACGAGCAGATTTGGCCTCTGTTCCTCAAGAAGACCGGTTTGAAGGAAAGCGATTTCCGGACTGTTTCGGGCGACGCGCAGACCAAGCTGAATGCCGTGATCAACGGCCAGGCCGACCTCGTACTCGGCTATCCGATGGACCAGGGCATGAAAATTCTCGACGCTACCGGTAAGCGGGTCTACGCCATCAAGTTCGCCGACTACGGCATCAACCTCGTGAGCTCCGGGATCATCACGCATAAGGACGTGCTCAAGGACAATCCAGATCTGATCCGCCGCTTCATGACGGCGAACACCAAGGCGGTCGTCGGTGCCGTCAAGGATCCGCAGGGCGCGGTCGACGCCATGCTCAAGGCCAATCCCAAGGCCGGCAAACGGGACACGTTGCTCGAGGGTTTTGAGCAGACGACCCAGTTCTACGCGGATGGCGGGAAATCGCCGCATCCATTCCAGATCAATGACCAAACCATGACCGATACCGTGTCGAACATGGTTGAGTACGGCGGTCTCGAAGCGGTTGCGAAGAAAGACCCGAAGGCCTACTACATCAACGATTTTTTGCCCAAGTGATGACGGCAACATGATCATGGTGATCATGCCGTGACCGTTGACTTCAAATTCGACCGCTTCACCCTGACCGACGATTCGATCGCGCTCCCCAAGGGTGCATGGGCAAGGACGCATCGGCGGACGTTGAGGAAAGATGGACGTCCGGTCTTGGCGCTGACTCAGGGCCGTTGCCGTTCCTATGTGTATCCGCTGTTCACTCCCGCTGGCTATCCCGTGACCACGGAATCTCCGGCCGACCATCCCCATCACAATTCCTTCTGGATCGCGGCGGACCATGTGCATTGCCGCATGCCCGTGGCGGCCGGCGGATACGAGGAATACACCTACAATTTCTACCTCGACGAAACCTTCCAGGGACGCGCACCCGGACAGATCCTCGAGACCGATCTCAAGGCCGAGGCGGTCGGCAACGATTCGCTGCGAATCACGCAATCCCTCGAATGGCGCGGACCGATCGAGTGGGCGGCTCCCGCAGGCAGGCTCGCGGCGCGCGAGACGCGCATCTTTCTGATCGGCTCCAAGCCAAATATGCACGTCATCGACGTCGAATCGCGCCTCGCCAGCGCCGACTGGGATTTCACGCTCGGGCCCACGCGCCACGCGTACTTTAACGTGCGGGTGGCCGATTCCATGATCATCGCCTTCGGCGGGTTGGTACAGGATGATGGGAGACGCACGGGAGGCGAGGCGATCACCGGCACCCGGGCTCGCTGGGTCGACTTCTCCGGGCCAGTGGGCGCCGGGCAGACTGCGGGACTCGCGGTGTTCCCCAACCCGCGCGATCACGAGGATCTTTCCTGGTTCGTGGCGGATTGGGGTGTCGTGACCGTGGGACCGTTCCGTCTCAAGGGCCGTCTGGTGTTGCAGGGCGAGGAGCTGGTGGCGCGCTATCGGGTGATCGCGCACGACGGTGGCGCGGCAGAGGCGGACGTCGCGGGGGAATTCGAGGCCTACCTCAAAGAGATGGGTTGATCGGATCGCTCCATGACGATCGGAGGCAAGGATGCTGATCGCAAGATACGAGATCGACGGCCAAATCCATTACGGTAAGCTGGAGGAAAATTCGCTCAAGCGATGCTCAGGCTCGCCGTTCGCAACCTCGGCCTTGTCTGGCGACGTCGACCGGCTCGACAGCGTCCGTCTCCTGTGCCCGGTCGAGCCCCCTCGGATTTTCGGCGCGGGCCTCAACTACGTCTCCCATATCGAGGAAATGAAGCTGAAGCGTCCGACCGTGCCGCTTCTGTTCATGAAGCCGACCACGGCGGCGATCGGTCCCAACGAACCGATCGTCTATCCACGCGAGGGAAAGGAGGTCCACTTCGAGGGTGAGCTCGCGGTCATCATCGGTCGCCGCGCCCGGCGCTTGCGCGAGAATGAGGCGTTGGATGCGGTGTTCGGCTACACCTGTGCCAACGATGTCAGCGAGCGCGTGATCCAGCGCGTGGAGATGTCCATGGGCCACCTCCTGGTCGGCAAGGCCTACGACACGTTTTGCCCGATGGGTCCGGTGATCGCGACCGGCCTCGACCCGAACGACCTTCTGCTCGAAACTCGCGTCAACGGAAAAGTCCGCCAGTCGGTCCGGACATCGGATCTCCTGTTCTCGGTCGTCGAGCTGGTCACCTATATCAGCCAGGCAACGACTTTGCTGACGGGCGACGTGATCCTCACCGGCACGCCTTCGGGGATCGGTCCGATCGTTCCGGGCGATGTCGTCGACATCACCATTGAAGGCGTTGGCACGCTGCGGAACCCCGTCGTGGCCGAGCCGTCGCACTGACGCCGGCGGTCGCCCGATGAGGCCGTCGCTTCGCGCGGTCCGAATTGCAAGACCTGGCGCGACCCTCGGCTCGACCACTTCAACTACGGCCCGCACGTCATACCGTCAAGTAGCCACCGTCGACAAGCAACGTTTCTCCAGTTATGTAGGCGGCCATGTCGGAAGCGAGAAACACGACGGCATTCGCTATATCTTGGACATCGGCGAGCCGGTGCATAGGAAGTTTTGCAAGCACCTGCTCCCGGATGTCGGGAGTCAGCTTGGCAGTGGTCATTGCCGTTTCAACCAGTCCTGGCGCCACGGCGTTCACGTTGATCCCGTAAGGGGCGAGCTCGCGTGCAAATCCCTTTGTGAACGCGATCACACCCGCCTTCGTGGTGCCGTACAAAACGTTGCCGAATACGCCTCCTGCACGGGCGGCAGACATTGACGCGATGTTGACAATCTTGCCGTAGCGCCTTTGCAGCATGATCGGCAGGACCGCCTTGGAACAGTAAAACACACTGGAAAGGTTGGCGCGGCAGACCTCGTCCCAGTCTTCGATCGAAGATTCTACGATGCTGCCTGTCTTCAGAATTCCCGCATTGTTCACGAGAATGTCTATGCCGCCGTGCCTCGCCACGATTTCCTGTACGCGCAGCTGGATATCGATGGGTTTCGTCACATCTATTCGCATTGCATGGGCGGCTGGACCGATACCGGCCGCAGTGACGTTTGCCGCTTCCGCATTGATATCTGTCACGTAGACCGTACAACCTTCCTCGACGAACTTGGCGCTAATCCGAGCTCCGATTCCAGCCCCTGCGCCAGTGACGAGGGCAACCTTTCCCTCGAGGTTGAGGTTCATGGTTTCTCCGAATCCGTAAGCGGGTACGCCCGCACGATCTCAGCCTGGCTTTCGCCGGATTGCGGTGCGGGCCGTGTCGACCGCGACGCGGATGTCCCGTCAGCGCATCTCCTCGGCCACTGTGGTTGACGTCTTGCGGGTTTCTCGCACCGTCTCGGGCGCGCGGACCAAGAAGCCACGCTGGCCGGGACGTCGATTGGGCGGCCAGCCCAGGTGGGCCAGCGTTTCGTCAGCGTTTCGATAGTACTTGCCGATCTTGTAAATGCTGCGGGCTTCCTCTCCAGTCGCGACGTCTCGCCCCAGCTCGCGCGCGATGCGCACCATCTGCTCGACCTGCTGAACCGACGTGAACCGCTCCCCTTTGCGCCGCCACAGGTTGTCTTCGACGCCGACACGAACGTGGAGGCCGAGGGCAACCGCCATCGTGCAGATCGGAGGGACGGTGCGCATCAGTGATTCGATCGTGAGAACCGCGCCATCGGGGACGCGGCGCACGAATTCCAGCATGTCGGCCGGATTGCGTCCGGCGTAGCCACCGCCGAGCGCCATGTGATTGAGCACCAGCGGACCGGTGTACACCCCAGCGCGGATCAGCCGCTCCACCGTCTCGAGTTGGTGGATGCTGCCGAGCATGAAATGCGGCTGGATGCCCTTCGCGACAAGGCGTTTGAGATGTTCGGCAACGAACGATGGGGGTGCCTCGGTGACCATCTCGCGGTAAGCATTGAAATATTCCGGCTTCTCCAGACTGGTTCCCGCGACGTCATCCTTCGACATCAGCTCCGTGAGGCTCATTTGATTCGTATTGATGACGATCGTCACCTGGTCGGGCTGGGGAGTGAGTTCGGCGAGCATATGGCGGGTGTCGATCCCCGGCCACTTGGCGGCCTGTCCCTCGCCCTCGGGCGCGAATGAAATCGAGCCACCGACCTGAAGCAGCATTTTCGGTACTGCGACGCGGAGCCGTGCAAGCAACTCATTGAATGTTGAGATTCGCTTGGAGCCCTTTCCATCCGCTTCACGGACATGAACGTGCAGGACGGTCGCACCGGCGTTGTAGCAGTCCACTGCCTTTTGCACCTGCGCATCCATGCTCACGGGGATGTCGTCGGAATCCGACGGCAGCCACGCGGGCCCGTACGGCGCGGCCTGGATAACCAGCTTCTCCTGGTTTTCCGGCAAGAGCGAGTCGTCAAAGAAATGCATGTCGTCCTCCTGTTGATTGGGTGGGAGATCAGCGGATTCTCGGCGCAACCAACTGCCCGGGTTTTACAAATTGGGACATTGCCTTATCATTCTGGGAAACTGCAACCGGATCCGCCATGCCTTATCTAGCACGAAGCCAGATCCTCACAGGCTACGCGCCGCTTGCCCGGTCACTCGGTCTGTCGCCGGAGCGGCTTGCGAGGTTGGTCGGCCTGGACTTGTCCACGCTCAACGACCTCGATTCCAGAATTCCCGCACGGGCGTTCGCAGAACTACTCGAGCGTTCAGCCGAGGCGGCCAAGGTGGAGGATTTCGGTCTTCGACTGGCAGAGTC
>VBCS01000152.1:2625-4986 GCA_005888955.1 Betaproteobacteria bacterium | reverse complement strand
ACACCCGAGCAAAACGTGTTGCGCGATGCGTCCAGCACCGCGCTGGCGGAGGCGATCGCCGAGTTGCCGGTAGGGTATCGCGAGGTGCTGATCCTGCGCGAATTCGAGGAGCTGCCGTACAAGGACATCGCGCGCGTGGTCGACATTCCGATCGGCACGGTGATGTCCAGGCTCGCTCGCGCCCGTGCGCTGCTGCAGCGCTCGCCGCTGCTGCATGCGATCCGCGACCGATCCGCCGGCGCGGAGCGCTGAGGCCCAGCATGAAACGGGGTATGAATCGAGGTCAATGATGAACTGCCATGAAGCGATGCCACTGCTGCCCGCGTACAGCGATGGCGAGCTCGATCCGGTGCAAAGCGCCGCGATCGAGCAGCACGTCTTCGGCTGCGCGGATTGCACTGTGCGGCGCGATGAGCTGGCGAGCCTGCGCTCGCGCATTCGCAGCGAGGTGCCCTACTACACGGCGCCGCCTGCGCTCCACGCACGGGTCAAGGCTGCCCTCGCACGCGCGACGGACGCACCTCCGCCTGAGCGTCCGGCGCGCGACCGCTGGCGCTGGCTTACGGCGGGGGCGCTTGCCGGTAGCGCCGCGACCATATTCGCCTGGTTCGTCGGCAGCGCGGTGCTCGACTGGCAGGTTGGCACCGATCTCGTCGCGGAAACCGTCGCGAACCATGCGCGAGCGACGCTCGGCAATCGCCTGACCGATGTCGCCTCGTCGGACCGGCACACGGTGAAGCCCTGGCTCTCGTCGAGGCTCGATTATTCGCCGCCGGTGATGGATTTCAGCGCGGATGGGCTGCCGCTGGCCGGTGGCCGCCTCGATTATCTCGACGGACATCCGGTGGCGACGCTGGTTTATCGTTACCGCGAGCACACGATCGATGTCTTCGTGCGCCCCGCAACCGGGGGCAAGCCCGCACCCTCGCCGGCGACGGCAACGCTGCGCGGCTTCAACGTCGCGCACGCCACCGGCACGGGGATGGAATGGTGGGGCGTGTCCGATGTCAGCGCGGACGTGCTGCAATCGCTCGTCGCCCGGCTCGCCCGTGGCCCGGAATAAGCCTAGCGCGAAGCGTCGCAGCGATCGGAAACAGCCGTGTCATCCCCGCGCAAGCGGGGATCCAGTGTCTTGCGACGAACGACGGTGGGTTCCCGCGTCCGCGGGAACGGCGACATCGCGAAGCGCAGCCCGAGGCCCGGGATCCAAGGTGATACGTCGCGGTTGCTGCAAACTTGGGCCCCGGCCTGCGCCGGGGCGACCTACTGCTCGGTAGCACTTTCGCTACCGGTGCTTGAACTCCGGCTTGCGTTTGTCGACGAACGCGCGCATGCCTTCCTTCTGATCGTCGAGCGCAAAAGTCGCATGAAACTCGCGCCGCTCGAAGAGCAGCCCTTCCGCAAGTGACGATTCGTAGGCGCGGTTGACCGCTTCCTTGACTTTCAGCACGACCGGCAGCGAGTAGCCTGCGATCTTGGTCGCGACCGCGAGCGCTTCGCCGAAAAGTTTATCGGCGGGTACGACGCGGGCGGCCAGGCCCGAGCGCTCGGCTTCGGCGGCGTCGATCATGCGTCCGGTCAGGCACCAGTCCATCGCCTTGGCCTTGCCGACCGCGCGCGGCAGCCGCTGCGTACCGCCCATGCCGGGCATCGTGCCGATGGTGATCTCGGGCTGACCGAACTTCGCGCTGTCGGCGGCGATGATCAAATCGCACATCATCGCCAGCTCGCAACCTCCGCCCAGCGCGTAACCCGCAACGGCAGCGATCACCGGCTTGCGCGTATGCTTCACCGACTCCCAGCTCGTGATGTAGTTGTCGGCGTAGACCTTCTGATAGCCCCACTCGGCCATCGCGCCGATGTCCGCGCCGGCGGCGAAGGCCTTGTCGTTGCCGGTGATGATGATCGCGCCGATGCCGGGATCGGCGTCGAACGCGGCCAAGGCCACGGCAAGCTCGGCAGCGAGCGCGTCGTTGAGCGCGTTCATCCGCTGCGGTCGATTGAGGCGGATCACCCCGACCCGGCCAAGCGTTTCAACGAGAATGTCGCGGTAGTTCATCGAGGCTCCGGTAGACTGGTTGAGGTCGGTGTCGCGGCCACGTCCTCCCGCGCCGCCGCCATCGCGGTGCGCAACACTTCCATGTCGCCGATGTGATTGGCGAGCAGCAGGATGAGCTTGGCGTTGACCGTTGCGCTCTGCTCGTCGGTCAGATCGCGGTGCAGATCGATCAGCTCCTGGTAGAAGTCGTCGGGCGAGCCGATGTTAGGTTCAAGATTCAGTGTCACGCGACCTGCCTTTCTGCCACAGGAATCTGCCCTGTCGCCTTCGCGATTCCTGCACGCACCTTTGCGAGATCGAAC
>VBCS01000152.1:0-2608 GCA_005888955.1 Betaproteobacteria bacterium | reverse complement strand
TCGTAACGCTCGGCAAGCATGCCGGTCGGATCTGCGATGCGGCGCGCGCCTGCCGGCAGCGGGCCGTTCGACGCGCCGACGAGAACGCTGCTGCACACGATCGCGTCCGACGCCAACGCTTTGAGCTCCCGCAGCAGCGCTTCCGACAGAGGAGTGTCGCTGAACAGCAGCAGGGTGAAACCGTCGCCCAGGTAGTCGAGCAGCCATTCGCCGCGATCTCCTGTCACCGGCGCATCGAGCGCCGGCGCTCCTGGCACGATCCTGCCGGCGAATGACTCCGCATCAGGCGTGTTGAGCGGCGAATCCGCGAGTATCACCGGCACCGACAGGCGCCCGCTGTTGACCAGCCGCCGCGCGAAGGCATGGCGCTTCGCGAGCATCAGCACTGCGTCGCGGAAAGTCCGGCTCACTTTGCTCTTGGGCGTGATGAAGTCGGTGCTGCGCGTCGAGTTGCGGATATTCTCGTCGGCGGCAGGTACGCGCTCGCTGTCGTAGCTGTCCAGTAGCCGCTCCGGCGCCTGACCCGACAGGACGAGCTCCAGCTTCCACGCCAGGTTATCGATGTCCTGGATGCCGCCGTTCGCGCCGCGCGCACCGAACGGCGAAACCAGGTGCGCCGCGTCGCCGACGAACAGCGCGCGGCCGCGATGGAACGACCGCATGCGCCGGCATTGGAAGGTGTAGACGCTCGCCCACTCGATCTCGAAGCGCGCGTCGTCGCCCAGCATCGCGCGCAGACGCGGCAGGATCCGCTCCGGCTTCTTTTCTTCTTCCGGGTCGGCGTCCCATCCCAACTGAAAATCGACGCGCCACACGTCGTCCGCCTGACGATGCAGCAGCGCCGACTGGTTGCGATGAAACGGCGGATCGAACCAGAACCGGCGCTCGGCGGGAAAATCCGACGTCATATGGATGTCGACGATGAGGAAGCGGTCGCGAAACACCTGGCCTTCGCTCTCGAGCCCCAGCATGCCCCGGACCGCACTCTTTGACCCGTCCGCCACGATCAGCCAGTCCGCCTGGACGCCGTACTCTCCGTCCGGGGTCGACACGCGCAGTGCGACACGGTCGTCGCGCGGCGTCACGCCGATCACCTTGTGGCGCCAGCGCAGATCCACTTCCGGGAGTTCCTTCGCCCGCTCGACCAGGAACTGTTCGACGTAGTATTGCTGCAGATTGATGAACGCGGGGCGCCGGTGTCCCGGTTCCGGCTGCAGGTCGAACTGATAGACCTGCTCGTCGCGAAAGAACACGCGGCCGACGTTCCAGCCCACGCCTTTCTGCACCAGTCGTTCGCCGCAGCCCAGCCGGTCGAGGATCTCCAGCGTGCGCTTCGACCAGCAGATCGCGCGCGAGCCGACGCTCACCGTGTCGTCCTCGTCGAGCACCAGCACGTCGATGCCGTGCAGCGCGAGATCGATCGCCGCCGTCAATCCCACCGGTCCCGCGCCGGCGACGATCACCGGCCAGTGCTGCGGTGAGCCGCTGAACTCGGCCGGCTTGATGTACGGGTAGACAGGCTGGGTATACGTCTTCACGAACGAGCTAGCCCTCCAACGCTTCCCACATCTCCTTGTCGCGCTGCGCGGTCCAGATGCGTGGATCGCGGTATTGCGTCGCCTCGTCGTAAGCGCGCGTCACGTCGAACGGCAGGCAGTGATCGAAGATGACCCAGCTTCCATACTTCGGCTTGAGGCGCTGGTAGGTCTCCTTGTACACGGCGCGCAGATCTTTGCCCGCGGCGGCTCCCTCTTTTACCGCAGCGAACATTTCGCTGACAAAAGCGCGGGTGCCGTCGAGGCCGGCACGAACCGCCTCGGGCGTTTGCAGCGAGGCCCCCCGCCCGGGCACGAGCTTCCGCGGCTCGAGAGCCGCGATCGCGTCGAGCGTCGCAGGCCAATCGGTCAGATACGCGTCCCCCGTGTACGGCGTCGCGTCGTATTCGACCAGATCGCCGGAGAACAGGATTTTTTCCTGCGGCAACCAGACGACAGTGTCGCCCTTGGTGTGGCCGCGCCCGAGTTGCATGAGCTCGACTTGCAGCTTGCCGAGCCAGAGCGTCAGCCGCTTTTCGAACACCAGCGTCGGCCAAGTGAGGCCGGGCACCGACTCGACCGCCTGGAACAGCCGCGGGAAGCGCTCGATCTCGCTTTTCATGTCGGCCTCGCCGCGCTCGGCAATGAGATCGTAGGTGTCGCGGCTCGCGATGATGTGCTCGGGCTTGTAGCCCGACGCGCCCAGCACGCGCACGGCGTGATAGTGCGTCAGCACGACGTACTTGATCGGCTTGTCGGTGACCGCCCGGATGCGGCGGATCACGTCCTGCGCCATCACCGGTGTCGCCTGCGTATCGATGACCATCACTACGTCGTCGCCGATTACGATGCCGGTGTTCGGGTCGCCCTCGGCCGTGTATGCGTACGCGTGCTCGGAGAGCTTGTCGAAGCTGACCTTTTTCTCCTCGAGGTCGGCCTGTGAAGCGAATTTCTTCTCGGTCATGGAAGCGCTCGATGAAGCTGATGAAGCCTCTGGCACTGCCGTCCTATTGTCGCGGCGAAAAGCGGATACCCAGCGTCATTTGCCACGCCACAGTGGATTCCCGCTCGCA
>VBCS01000153.1:4873-13759 GCA_005888955.1 Betaproteobacteria bacterium | reverse complement strand
GGTCGCCCGCCGGCCTTGGTGCTCCGTATCGACAGCTTACGCAGCGTCGGCGCTGACCTCGGTCGTCGGGGCCGCTTCCTCGGGCACACCGAGAAGCGCGGCCGCGTCGGCCCCGGCTTTCTGCTTCTTGCGCGCATTGTGGTACGCGAGGCCGGTGCCTGCCGGAATCAACCGCCCGACAATCACGTTCTCCTTGAGTCCGCGCAGCTCGTCCCTCTTGCCCATGATCGCCGCTTCGGTGAGCACGCGCGTCGTTTCCTGGAACGAGGCCGCGGAAATGAACGAATCGGTCGACAGCGAGGCCTTGGTGATCCCGAGCAGCATATGCTCGTAGGTTGACGGCTTCTTGCCGTCCGCGACGACCTTGTCGTTCTCGTCCAGAAGGTCAGAGCGCTCGACCTGCTCGCCCGGGATGAAACGCGTGTCGCCGGCGTCGAGGACCTGCACCCGGCGCAGCATCTGCCGGACGATCACCTCGATGTGCTTGTCGTTGATCTTCACGCCCTGCAAGCGATAGACGTCCTGCACCTCGTCGGTGATATAGCGTGCGAGCGCTTCCACGCCGAGCAGCCGCAGGATGTCGTGCGGATCGGCCGGACCGTCGACGATCGACTCTCCCTTGTTCACCACCTGCCCGTCGTGCGCGGTCACGTGCTTGTCCTTGGCGATCAGATACTCGTGCGCCACGCCGTCCATGTCGGTGATGACCAGCCGCTGCTTGCCCTTGGTGTCCTTGCCGAACGAAACCGTCCCGGTAACTTCCGCCAGTAGCCCCGCATCCTTGGGCGACCGCGCTTCGAAGAGCTCGGCCACGCGCGGCAGGCCGCCGGTGATGTCGCGCGTCTTCGAGGTTTCCTGCGGAACCCGCGCCAGCACTTCGCCAACCGCGACTTCCTGCCCGTCCTTCACGGTGATGATCGAGCCCAGCTGGAAGGTGATGTTGACCGGCTGGTCGGAACCGGCCAGCTTCACTTCGTCGCCTTGCTCGTTCAGAAGCTTCACCTGCGGCCGCACGCCCTTGGCGGTGGCACCCACACGGCGCTTGGGGTCGATGACCACCAGGGTGGACAAGCCCGTCACTTCGTCGACCTGCTTGGCGACCGTCACGCCTTCCTCGACGTTTTCGAACTTTACCCGGCCGGCGTACTCGGTGATGATCGGCCGCGACGTCGCGTCCCAGACCGCCAGCACCTTGCCCGCCTTGACCGCGTCGCCATCCTTCACCAGCATCGTCGCGCCGTAAGGCACCTTGTGCCGCTCGCGCTCGCGCCCGTTGTCATCGTGAATCATGACCTCACCCGAGCGCGCGATCACCACGATCTCGCCCTTGGCGTTGGTGACGTAGCGCATGGCCATCGAAAAGCGCACCGTGCCGGCGGACTTGCTTTCGAGCTGCGACGCCGCCGCGGTACGCGACGCCGCGCCGCCGATGTGAAACGTCCGCATCGTCAGCTGCGTACCGGGCTCGCCGATCGACTGCGCCGCGATCACGCCGATCGCTTCGCCGACGTTGACGACGTGCCCGCGGCCGAGGTCGCGTCCGTAGCACGTCGCGCACAGACCGTAACGCGTGTCGCAGGTGAGCGGCGTGCGCACCTTGACCTCGTCGATGCCCAGGCCCTCGATCTGTTCGACCTCGTCCTCGCCGAGCAACGTGCCGGCATGGAACAGCGTCTCCTGCGTCTCGGGGTTGATGATGTCGGCCGCGGCCGAGCGGCCGAGAATGCGCTCGCGCAACGGTTCGATCACTTCGCCGCCCTCGATCAGCGCCTTCATCGCCACGCCGTTGTTCGTACCGCAATCTTCCTCGGTGACGACCAGGTCCTGGGTCACGTCGACCAGCCGGCGCGTTAAGTAACCCGAGTTCGCCGTCTTCAACGCGGTGTCGGCGAGACCCTTGCGCGCGCCGTGCGTGCTGATGAAGTACTGCAGCACGTTCAGGCCTTCGCGGAAGTTCGCGGTGATCGGCGTCTCGATGATCGAGCCGTCGGGCTTCGCCATCAGGCCGCGCATGCCGGCAAGCTGGCGGATCTGCGCCGCGGAACCGCGCGCGCCCGAGTCGGCCATCATGTAGATGGAGTTGAACGATTCCTGGCGCACGGTCTTGCCGTCGCGCGTCGTGACGTCCATCGTGCCGAGCTGGCTCATCATCGCCTTGGCGATGTCGTCTCCGGCGCGACCCCAGATGTCGACCACCTTGTTGTAGCGCTCGCCCTGGGTGACCAGACCCGAGGTGTACTGCGCCTCGATCTCTTTCACTTCCTTCTCGGACTTCTCGATGATCGAATGCTTCTCCGCGGGGATCAGCATGTCGTCGGCGGCAAACGAGATGCCGCCGCGCGTGGCCAGGCTGTAGCCTGCCTGCATCAGCTTGTCGGCGAAGATCACCGTCTCGCGCAGGCCGCAGCGACGGAAGCTCGCATTGATGATGCGCGAGATCTCCTTCTTCTTGAGCGGCTTGTTGATCGTCTCGAACGGCAGACCGACCGGCAGGATCTCGGAAAGCAGCGCCCGGCCGACGGTCGTCTCGTAGCGCGTGATTTTTTCGGTCCTGTCGTTGTTGGCGTCGACCTCGGTCTCCTTGATGCGCACGCTTACTTTGGCGTGCAGATCGACCTGCCGCGACTCGTATGCGCGGGTGACCTCGGCGATATCGGAGAACAGCATGCCCTCGCCCTTGGCGCCGATCAGCTCGCGCGTCGCGTAATAGAGCCCGAGCACGATGTCCTGCGACGGCACGATGCAGGGCTCGCCGTTCGAGGGCAGCAACACGTTGTTCGACGCCAGCATCAGCGTCCGCGCTTCCATCTGCGCCTCGAGCGAAAGCGGGACGTGCACGGCCATCTGGTCACCGTCGAAGTCCGCGTTGAACGCCGTGCAGACCAGCGGATGCAGCTGGATCGCCTTGCCTTCGATCAACACCGGCTCGAACGCATGAATCCCGAGCCGGTGCAGCGTTGGCGCCCGGTTCAACATGACCGGGTGCTCGCGAATCACCTCTTCCAGGATGTCCCACACCACCGGCTCCTGGTTCTCGACCATCTTCTTCGCCGCCTTGATCGTCGTGGCGAGCCCCATGGTTTCGAGCTTGTTGAAGATGAACGGCTTGAAGAGCTCGAGCGCCATCAGCTTGGGCAGGCCGCATTGATGGAGCTTCAGCTGCGGACCGACCACGATCACCGACCGGCCGGAGTAGTCGACACGCTTGCCGAGCAGGTTCTGCCGGAAGCGGCCGCCCTTGCCCTTGATCATGTCGGCGAGCGACTTCAGCGGCCGCTTGTTGGCGCCGGTCATCGCCTTGCCGCGACGGCCGTTGTCGAGCAGCGAATCGACCGCCTCCTGCAGCATCCGCTTTTCGTTGCGCACGATGATATCGGGCGCCTTGAGCTCGAGCAGGCGCTTCAACCGGTTATTGCGGTTGATGACGCGCCGATACAGATCGTTCAGGTCGGAGGTCGCGAAGCGGCCGCCGTCGAGCGGCACCAGCGGGCGCAGGTCGGGCGGCAGCACCGGGAGCACCTCGAGGATCATCCATTCGGGCTTGATTCCCGACTTGTGGAACGCCTCCAGCACCTTGAGCCGCTTGGCGATCTTCTTGATCTTGGTATCGGAACCGGTCGTTTCCAGGTCCTTGCGTAGCTTGGCGATCTCGGTATTGACCTCTAGTGATTTCAGCAGCTCCCGAATGCCTTCCGCGCCCATGCTCGCCGAGAAGTCGTCACCATATTGCTCGACTTTGGACAGATAGTCGTCCTCGGTCAGGAGGCCGCCGCGATTGAGCGGCGTCATCCCCGGCTCGGTGACGACGTACGCCTCGAAGTAGAGTACGCGCTCGATGTCGCGCAGCGTCATGTCGAGCACCATGCCCATGCGCGAGGGCAGGCTCTTCAGGAACCAGATGTGCGCTGCGGGCGACGCCAGCTCGATGTGCCCCATGCGCTCGCGCCGGACCTTGGTCAGCGTAACCTCGACGCCACACTTTTCGCAGATCACCCCGCGATGCTTCAGGCGCTTGTACTTGCCGCAGAGGCACTCGTAATCCTTGACCGGCCCGAAGATCTTGGCGCAGAACAGCCCGTCACGCTCGGGTTTGAACGTGCGGTAGTTGATCGTTTCCGGCTTCTTCACCTCGCCGTACGACCACGAGCGGATCTTCTCGGGCGAGGCCAGGCCCGTCTTGATCGCGTCGAATTCCTCTTCCTGCGTGACCTGTTTGAATAGATCGAGCAATGCTTTCATGCGTCGTTACTCCCGAGTATTCCGTAGCGGCCGTGTTTCAGCATTCAATCGCAACGGTCGCATCAGTAGCGTTCCAGATCGATGTCGATCGCGAGCGAGCGGATTTCCTTCACCAGCACGTTGAACGACTCCGGCATGCCGGCCTCGATCTTGTGCTCGCCCTTGACGATGTTTTCGTAAACCTTCGTGCGTCCGTTGACGTCGTCGGACTTGACCGTGAGCATTTCCTGCAGCGTGTACGACGCACCGTAGGCTTCGAGCGCCCAGACTTCCATTTCGCCGAAGCGCTGGCCGCCAAATTGCGCCTTGCCGCCCAGCGGCTGCTGCGTGACCAGGCTGTACGGCCCGGTCGAGCGCGCGTGCATCTTGTCGTCGACGAGGTGATGGAGCTTGAGCACGTGCATGAAGCCCACGGTGACGGGACGGTCGAATGCTTCGCCGCTGCGGCCGTCGTAGAGCGTGATCTGGCCGCTGCGCGGCAGCCCGGCGAGATCGAGCATGTCCTTGATCTCGCTTTCCGTCGCGCCGTCGAACACCGGCGTCGCGAACGGCACGCCGTCCTTGAGGTTCTCGGCGAGCTGCAGCGCCTCGCGGTCGTCGAGCGAATCGATTGCTTCCGGCTTGCCGGTCCCGTTGTAGATCTTGTTCAAGAACTTCCGCACTTCGGCCGCAGTGGCCTGCGCCTTGAGCATCTCGCCGATGCGCTGACCGAGTCCCTTCGCGGCCCAGCCGAGGTGCACTTCGAGGATCTGGCCGACATTCATCCGCGACGGCACGCCCAAGGGGTTCAGCACGATGTCGACCGGCGTTCCGTCGGCCATGTACGGCATGTCCTCGACCGGAACGATCTTGGACACGACGCCCTTATTGCCGTGACGGCCGGCCATCTTGTCGCCGGGTTGCAGCCGGCGCTTGACCGCGACGTAGACCTTGACCATTTTCTGGACGCCCGGCGGGAGCTCGTCGCCCTGCGTCAGCTTCTTTTTCTTCTGCTCGAACATCTGATCGAACAGCACGCGCGTCTGCGCGAGCGATTCCTTCATCGCTTCGAGCTGTCGCGCGGCTTCTTCGTTGGCGAGCCGGATGTCGAACCAGTCGTGACGGTTGACGCCTTCGAGATAATCCTTGGTGAGGCGCGAGCCCTTGGCCAGCCGTTTCGGACCACCGTTCGCAGTCTTGCCGAGCAGAAGCTTCTCGATCCGGGCGAACGCGTCGTTCTCGACGATGCGCAGCTGATCGTTCAGGTCCTTGCGGTAGCCCTTGAGCTCGTCGTCGATGATCTGCGCCGCGCGCTTGTCGCGCTCGATGCCTTCGCGCGTGAACACCTGCACGTCGATCACCGTGCCGGAGATGCCGGACGGCACGCGCAAGGAGGTGTCCTTCACGTCGGAGGCTTTCTCGCCGAAGATCGCCCGCAGCAGCTTCTCCTCCGGCGTCAGTTGCGTCTCGCCCTTCGGCGTCACCTTGCCCACGAGCACGTCGCCCGCCTCGACTTCGGCGCCGATATAGACGATGCCCGACTCGTCGAGCCGGCCCAGCTGCGCCTCGCCCAGGCTCGAGATGTCCCGCGTAATTTCCTCGGGCCCGAGCTTGGTGTCGCGCGCGACCACCGACAGCTCCTCGATGTGGATCGACGTGTAGCGGTCATCGCCGACTACGCGCTCGCTGATCAGGATCGAGTCTTCGTAGTTGAACCCGTTCCAGGGCATGAACGCGACCAGCATGTTCTGGCCGAGCGCAAGCTCGCCCATGTCGGTCGACGCGCCGTCGGCGATGACGTCGGCTTTGGCGATCATGTCGCCGACCTTGACCAGCGGCCGCTGGTTGATGTTGGTGTTCTGGTTGCTGCGCGTGTACTTGGTCAGGTTGTAGATGTCGACGCCGACCTCGCCCGCCGCCGTTTCGGTGTCGTTGACGCGAACGACCATGCGGTTGGCGTCGACGTAGTCGACTTTGCCGCCACGGCGGGCCAGCACCGCCGTTCCCGAATCGACCGCGGCAGTGCGTTCCACGCCGGTGCCGACCAGCGGCTTCTCGGCGCGGAGGCAGGGCACCGCCTGGCGCTGCATGTTCGAGCCCATCAGCGCCCGGTTGGCGTCGTCGTGCTCCAGGAACGGGATCAGCGACGCCGCGACCGAAACGATCTGCGCCGGCGCCACGTCCATGAACTGGACCTTGTCCGCGGTCGAGAGCATGAACTCGTTGCGAGACCGGCAAGAGACCAGCTCGTCCTTCAGCCGTCCCGCCTTGTCGAGCTGCGCGTTCGCCTGCGCGATCACGTACTGCCCTTCCTCGATCGCCGACAGATAGTGAATCTCGTCGGTGACCTTGCCGTGGACGACCTTGCGGTACGGCGTTTCCAGGAAGCCGTATTCGTTGGTGCGCGCGTAGAGCGCCAGCGAGTTGATGAGACCGATGTTCGGGCCTTCCGGCGTCTCGATCGGGCATACCCGGCCGTAGTGCGTCGGGTGCACGTCGCGCACTTCGAAGCCCGCGCGCTCGCGCGTGAGCCCGCCGGGGCCCAGAGCCGAGACGCGCCGCTTGTGCGTAATCTCGGACAGCGGGTTGGTCTGGTCCATGAACTGGGACAGTTGCGAAGACCCGAAGAACTCCTTGATCGCGGCCGAAATCGGCTTGGCGTTGATCAGGTCGTGGGGCAGCAGATTCTCGCTCTCAGCCTGGCCGAGGCGCTCCTTGACCGCGCGCTCGACGCGCACCAGTCCCGAGCGGAACTGGTTTTCCGCCAGCTCGCCCACCGAGCGCACGCGCCGGTTGCCGAGATGATCGATGTCGTCGATCTCGCCGCGGCCGTTGCGCAGCTCGACGAGGATCTTGATGACCGCGATGATGTCATCGTTGGTGAGCGTCCCTGTTCCCGTCAACTCGCTGCGGCCGACGCGACGATTGAACTTCATCCTTCCGACCGGCGACAGGTCGTAACGCTCTTCCGAGAAGAACAGGCCGTGGAACAGCGCCTCGACCGCTTCCTCGGTCGGGGGCTCGCCGGGGCGCATCATGCGATAGATCGCGATCCTAGCCGCGGTCTGGTCCGGCGTATCGTCGAGCTTGAGCGTCTGCGAGATATACGGCCCCTGATCGAGGTCATTGACATAGATCGTATGGATCTTGGCGACGCCGGCCTCGACCAGCTTGGCCAGCAGCTCGTCGGTTATCTCGTCGTTGGCCGAGGCGAGAATCTCACCCGTATCCTTGTTGACCACGCTCTCGGCCAGCGTGCGGCCGGAGATGTAGTCGTTGGGCACGGCGATCTTCTTGATGCCGGCGTCGGAGAGCTCCCGAATATGGCGCGCCGTGATCCGCTTGTCCTTCTGCACCAGAACCTTGCCGTCCTTGCCCACCAGATCGAACTTGGCGACTTCGCCGCGCAGGCGCTCGGGCACGAGGTCCATGTGCGAGCCCTTCTTCGACAGATAGAACGCGTCGAAGGCAAAAAACCGCTTGAGGATGTCCTCGTTGGACAACCCGATCGCCTTCAACAGCGTCGTCACCGGCATCTTGCGGCGGCGGTCGACGCGGAAGTAGAGGTAGTCCTTCGGATCGAACTCGAAATCGAGCCACGAGCCGCGATAAGGGATCACGCGCGCCGAGAACAGGAGCTTGCCGGACGAATGCGTCTTGCCGCGATCGTGCTCGAAGAACACTCCAGGACTGCGGTGCAGCTGCGACACGATGACCCGTTCGGTGCCGTTGATGATGAACGAGCCGTTGCCGGTCATGAGCGGTATCTCGCCCATGTAAACTTCCTGCTCCTTGACCTCCTTCACCGTTTCCTTGGGCGCTTCCTTGTCCATGATGATCAGGCGCACCTTGGCGCGCAGCGCCGAGCAGTACGTCAGCCCGCGCTGCTGGCATTCGGTGACGTCGAACGCCGGCGGCAGCAGCGAATAGCCGACGAATTCCAGCCGCGCATTGCCCGAGTGACTGGAGATCGGGAAGATCGACGTGAACGCGGCCTGCAGGCCTTCGTTCTTGCGCGTTTCCAGCGCCGTCGATGCCTGCAGGAACGCACGGTACGATGCGAGCTGGGTTTCCAGCAAGAACGGGACCGGCAACACGCTTGCGCGCTTGGCGAAGCTCTTGCGAATGCGCTTTTTCTCGGTAAACGAGTACTGAGTCATGGATCTTGACCTCTCCGGCTTTGCTTGAGGACGCCGCGGTAGCGCGCCCGTCGTTCATCGACTCGCTGGGGACGTTGCGTCCCCCTTGGGATGGTGGCTGGCCACTACCAGCCTCTGGCGGACGACGGCGCTCATTGCCCACAGCTGCACCGTCCGACCAAACCT
The DNA here is from genome assembly GCA_005888955.1 of Betaproteobacteria bacterium. Classification (GTDB taxonomy): domain Bacteria; phylum Pseudomonadota; class Gammaproteobacteria; order Burkholderiales; family Casimicrobiaceae; genus PALSA-1003. The sequence goes on along the minus strand of VBCS01000153.1, from coordinate 5,216 downwards.
GTCCTCTGCAGTCGGGTCAGAAGACAAAGACAAGCAAGTTGATATGGAGGCGACTTGGGCTTTCTCAAGTCGTCTAAGCTCGCTTGTCTTCGGCTTCTGCGCGCTTAAAGCGCGCCTTCACCGAAGGCGGCAGGCTGGCAAACGGCGCCGGCCTGCCGTATTGCGGGTTACTTCACTTCTACCTTTGCGCCGGCGTCTTCGAGCTTCTTCTTCGCCGCCTCGGCGTCGGCCTTATTGACGCCTTCCTTGACCGGCTTCGGCGCCCCGTCGACCAGGTCCTTGGCTTCCTTGAGCCCCAGACCGGTGAGCTCGCGCACCGCCTTGATGACGTTTACCTTGTTGT